>NZ_AJTQ01000285.1 GCF_000262345.1 Streptomyces xiaopingdaonensis
GCGCTTCGGAGGTGCACGGAAGAGTTGGAGAAGTGCGGGCGTGCGAACGGGAGTTGAGGAGGACGTCGGCCCGGTTCGAAGTCGCAGCCGTCATGCGACGCCGGCGGAACGCAGCCCCCACGGACACACGGGCCCTGCGCACTCGCCGGCGACCCGCACGTGCGCGAGCCGAGCCACTCTCCGCGAGCGGCGATAGACCCGGCACCGGACCGCCCGTGCCACGGCCGGCGCCGCGCTCAGGCGCCCGCCCACGCAGCCGGCAACACCGCATCCACCGCACCGTGCCGTACACAGCACCCCGCGTCGAAGAGTGCGGCCTCGCCGGTCAACGCCCGTACGGCGGGCAGGTCGTGGCTGACGAGGAGCAGCGCGGTCCCGGCCGGTGCGAGCAGGTGGGGAAGCGCGTCGAGGAGCTGCTGCCGCGAGACGGTGTCGAGCGCCGAGGTCGCCTCGTCGCAGACGAGGAGTGCCGGGCGACCCGTCAACGCCCGTACGAGCGCGCAGCGTTGGAGCTGGCCGCCGGAGAGCTGGTGCGGGAAGCGGTGCAGCAGTGCGTCTTCGAGCCCCAGCGCCCGGGCTGCCGTCCGCGCCTCCGCCGTCGCCTCCTCGTGCGGACGGCCGCGCAACAACTGTGCGGTGTCGGCCAGTTGGGGAAGCATCGGACGGTGCGACTCGAAGGAGCCGGCGCTGCTCTGGTGCACGTACTGCACTGCGCGGCGCTGCTCCGCCGTGCGCCGGCCCACGCGGTGGGGAAGCGGCCGGCCTTCGTGCCTCACCTCGCCCGCGGACGGTGCGGTCAGCCCCGCGAGGACCCGTGCGAACGTCGTCTTCCCCGACCCCGAGGGGCCGAGCAGCGCGGTCCTGCTGCCGGGCGGGAACGCCATCGTCACCGGCCCGGCGAGCGGATCGCCGGACCGGCGGCGCACCGCGACGCCCGCGGCAGTGACGCCGTCGCCGCACTCCGCGGACCGGGCGCTCCCCGCGCCTTCCACGCGTGCGGGGTCCTCGGCGGCGAGCAGCTCCCGGGTCGCCCGGTGGCGGGCGGCGGGACCCGAGCCGAGCAGCTCCGCGGTCGGCCCTTCGTCGACCGTCCGGCCGCGCTCCAGCACGACGGTCCGGTCGGCCGTCCCGCGCACCAACGGCAGGTCGTGGCTGAGCAGCAGCACGCCTGTACCGTCCCGCGCGAGCGCCCGGACCGTGCGGCCCAGCGCGAGCGCGAGGGCCGGGTCGAGACCGCTCGTCGGCTCGTCGAGCACCAGCAGCCGCGCCCCCGTCACCAGGGCGGAGGCGAGCGCCGACCGCTGCTGCTGGCCGCCGGAGAGCTGGTGGGGGAAGCGGCGGCGGACGGTCTCCCACGCGAGGTCGACGGAGGCCGCAGCGCGTCGCGCCGCCGCCTTCCGCGCGCCCCGGCCCGCGCACCCGAGCGCGGCCAGCTCCGTCAGAGCGCCGCCGACGCGGCGGACCGGGTCGAGCACCGTGTCCGGGTGCTGCGGAAGGTGTGCGGCGCGGCCCGCTCTGGCCGCCGGACGGCGGTCGGGCGGCAGGAGGAGCAGGTCCTTTCCCGCCAGCAGCACGCGCCCGTCGAGCCGCACGCCGCGGGGTGAACTCCCCAGCGCCGCAAGGCCGAGCGTGGTCTTGCCACTGCCGGACGGGCCGACGACCGCGGTGACGGAGCCGGACTCGACGGTGAGCCCCACGCGGTCGAGCAGCGGGTGCGCGGCCCCGTCCGCGTGCGCGGAGACCCCGGCGACGTCGAGCAGCGGAACGGACGCGTGGCCGGTCACGGTCGCACCTCTCTCCTGCGCGCCAGGGCGCGGTCGACGAGCAGGTTGCCGCCGACGCACAGGCACGTCAGCAGACCGGCGGGGACCAGCACTGCGGCGGGCTGGGTGAACAGCGCGTCGCTGTTGCGTTCGACGAGGACCGCCCAGTCCGGCGAGGAAGAGGGCAGCCCCAGGCCGAGGAAGTTCGCCGACGCCAGCAGGTACAGCACCACGGAGAACCGGCCGGCCGCGTCGGTGGCGAGCGGAGCCGCCAACTGCCGCGCCAGGTGCCGCAGATGGACGTACGCCCACCCGCGCCCCTGCATCCGCAGCGCCTCGACGACCGTCCGCGCGCTCGGCGCCAGCGCCGCCCCGCGCACGAGGCGTGCGACGGCCGGCACCTGGAGCACGCCCGCGACCGCGACGAGCCAGTACCACTCCCGGTGCCCCGTGGCCGCCAGGGTCATCAGCACCAGCAGCCCGGGAAAAGCGAGCAGCAGGTCCAGCCCCCGCATCACCGACTCGTCGAGGACGCGCCGCTCCCCCGCCGCGAGCAGCCCCAGCGGCACCCCGACCGCCGCGCCGACGAGCAGCGCGCCGAGGGCGCTGCCCAGCACCGAGGCTCCCCCGTGCAGCACCAGCCGGAGCACGTCGCGCCCGAGGACGTCCGTGCCGAGCGGATGCCCGTCGCCGGGCGGCCGGGAAGGCAACGCGCCCTGTGTCGAAGGCGATCCCCCGGCGGCCCACGGTCCGACGACCGCGACGAGCACCGGCGTCCCGAGCAGCGCCAGGGCGATCCACGGGCGGCGTCCACGTGCAGCGCTCACGCCGTCACCTCCCGGCGCGGTGCCAGCCGGTGCGCGACGAGGTCGCCGACGAGGTTGACCGCGACGACCGTCCCCGCGAACACCAGTGCGTACGCCTGCACTTGGGGCAGGTCCCGGTTCTGCACCGCCTCGACGAAGCCGGTGCCCATTCCGCGGAGGCCGAACACCGCCTCCACGAGCACGGCACCGCCCAACAGCCCCTCCACACAACGCGCGTACTGCTGCGCCGCGGGGCCGAGGGCGCCGGGCAGCACGTGGCGCAGTACCACCGTCCGCTCCCGCATGCCCAGCAACCGAAGGTGCGCGGCGACGGCGCCGTGCCGCTCGGCCGCCACACCGGCCCGGACCTGCCGCGCCAAGTCGCACAGGTGCCGTGCCGTCAGCACGGCGACGGGCAGCACCAGTACGGCCGGCCGGGCCAGCAGCGCCGCCGCGTCCATGCCGACGGCGGTGGCCGGCAGCAGCCCGGCGGCGAGGGACACCGACGCGACGAGGAGCAGCCCGAGGACGAACTCCGGTACGGCGTGGAGCAGAACCGCCGCCGTGTTCAGCGCCCGGTCGGCGCGGCTGCCCTCCCTCAGCCCCGACACCGTGCCCGCGAGCGGCGCCAGCACCGTGACGAGCAGCAGCGCGGGGGCGCCGAGGAGCAGCGTGACGCCGACGCGGCGGCCGAGGTCCTCGCCGACCGGCAGGCCGGTCGTCAGGGAGTTCCCGAGGTCGCCGGTGAACAGGCCGCCGAGCCAGTGCACGAAGCGCGTCGAGACCGGTTCGTCGAGGCCCAACTCCGTGCGCAGCGCCGCCACTTGCTCCGGGGTGCCGAGTTCTCCGCGGAGCACGTCCGCCGTGTCGCCCGGCAGCAGCGAACCGACGGCGAAGACCGCGACGAGCACCACGAGGCACTGGAGCACCGCGAGGAGCGAGCGCCGCAGGACGTAACGGCGCACCTCAGGCTACGCGGGCCCGGTCGAACCTGGCCCAGTCGTGCGAGTTCGGCGGAGCGGCGCGCAGGCCGCGCACCGAGGAGCGGACGGCGTCGTTGGCGTCGGAGAACGCCCACACCAGCAGGCCCGACTCGTCCCTCGCGAGCCGCTGCGCGCGAGCGAGCAGGGCGAGCCGGTCCTTCTCGTCACGGGTGGTGCGGGCGCGGTCGAGCAGCGCGTCGAACTTCTTCGAGGCGTACTGCGTCTGGTTGCGGGCCGCGCCGCCGCGGACGCGCTGCTGGAGGAAGTCGGAGACGGGCAGCGTGGAGGTGGTGTTGAAGGCCGCGACGCCCTGGGTGTCGATCTCGCTGAAGTAGGTGCTGGCGGCCCGGGTGCGGCCGGTGAGCCGCAGCCCGACGCCGTCGAGCTGGCGCCCCATCAGCTCGACGGCGGGCTCCCAGGCGGCGTCGACGGAGCTGGTCTCCACGGTGAGGCGCAGCCCCTCCGCGTCCGCCTCCTTCACGAGCTTCCGCGCCTCCTCGACGTTCCGCTCGCGGGGTTCGAGGTCGTCGGGGTATCCCCGAAGGCCCCGGCCGAACAGGTCGTTGCCGACGTCGCCGTGGCCGGCGAGGGCCACGCGGACCAACGCTTCGCGGTCGATGCCCAGTTGCACGGCCCGGACCAGTCGCGGGTCGTCGAAGGGCTTGCGGCCGGTGCGCAGCAGCAGTTGCTGCGCGGTGGCCCGCTCGGCCGTCAGCAGCCGCGTCGCGTCGTCCTTCCGCAGGCGCTCGACGGAGGAGCCCGCCATGTCGGCCGCGTAGTGCACCTGGCCGGAGAGCAGGGAGTTGAGCCGCGCCGACTCCTCGTCGGCGGGGACGATCTCCAGCTCCGCTATGTGCGGCGGGCCGTCCCAGTGGTCGGCCCACCGCCGGTAGCGCGCCGTACCGCCGGGTGTGAACGAGACGTGGGTGAAGGGCCCGGAGCCGACCGGGTCGCGGAAGTCCTCGGTCCCGTCGGGGACGATCTCGGTGCCGGGGCCCGCGAAGACGGTGGGGAACTCGAAGTTCGGTGCCTCGAGCACGAAGACGACGGAGCGCGCGCCGTCCGCCCGGCTGGCGCCGAAGTCGATCGCGGAGAGCAACTCCTGCGAGGGGGAGCCGAGTTCGGGATCGGCGGCGCGGCGGTAGCTGTAGAGCACGTCCCGGCTCGTGACCGGCTTCCCGTCGTGGAACTCGGCCTTGCGCAGCCGTATCCGCCAACGCGTCCCCGCCGCGTTGCTCTCCCAGGACTCCGCGAGCCGCTTCCGGACGGACATGTCGTCGGCGTACGTGCCGAGCGTGTCGTAGAGCGCCTTGGCGCGGGCCTGGTCGACGAAGTTCGGCGCCACGTGCGGGTCGAGCGTCTCCTGCGAACCGCCGGCCGTGAACGCGGCGCGGAAGCGGTCGCCGCTTCCGCCGTCCTTGGTGTCGCCGCCGCAGCCGGTGAGCAGTCCTGTCGCGCCGAGCGCCAGCGCGCCCCCGGCCGCCAGCACCCCTCGGCGGCCGGGCTCCGGCCGGTGCGCACTCTCCGCGCGGGCATGCGTCGTCACGGTCGATCCTCTCCGGGGTGTCCTCGCCCCTGCCGTCGGACCGGCGACGGGTCAGTCTCCTGACTCCCGGATCGTCGCTCGCCTCCGCCTTCCCGTCCGCAGCAGCGGACAGTGACGTGCAGGAGGGCCGCTCCCCGGTCACAGTGGCGGGACCGTGCCGGACTCGCACCGGCTTCCTGGTCCCCGTCGCCTCGTGCGCACATTGTGGCGCACGAGGTCCGCGGGGTCTCCCACCGGGCTGGATCTGACGCCTAACTACCGCCCCACCGAGGGGAGTTGGCGCCACGCTGTGCGGCAGCAGCGCCGACTGCCCCCACTGCGGCATGCGTTCCGGGCCCGGTGGACAGGCCGGGAAGCGGCGCGGGGCGGCCCCGCGAGCCCGTCAACCGTCGTCCGGTGGCGTACCGATGACGAGCAGGGCGATGTCGTCCTGGCGTTGGTCGGTCCGCTCGTGCGGGCGGACGAGCGCGTCGGCGAGGTCGTCCATGGAGCGGTGCGGTGCGCGCGAGAGCCGGCCGGCGAGATCGGCGATCCCGTCGTCGAGGTGGGCGCCCGGGGTCTCGACGAGCCCGTCGGTGTAGAGGGCGAGCACCGCACCCGGCGGCAGGGAGACCTCGGTGGCCTGGTACTCGGCGGCCGGATCGATGCCGAGCAGCAGTCCGGACGGCGGCTCCAGCGTCTCGGTGCGCCCGTCGGGGTGGCGCAGCAGCGGCGGCGGATGACCGGCGCTCGCCAGGTGGACGCGGCGGCGGGCGAGGTCGATGGAGAGGTAGAGGCAGCTTGTGAAGAGGCCCGTGTCGAGGTCGGTGAGGAGGCGGTTGGTACGGGCGAGGACCCCCCCCCGCACGGGGCCCCGGCGGTGGCGTGGACGCCGGTGCGTACCTGGCCCATGAGCGCGGCGGCGGTGACGCTGTGGCCCTGCACGTCGCCGATGGTCGCGGCGACGGTTGTCTCGCCGCAGCGGATGAGGTCGTAGAAGTCCCCGCCGACGTCCATCCCCGTGGAGGTGGGCAGGTATCTGGCGGCCACTTCCAGTCCCGGCATCCGCGGGAGGGACGCGGGGAGCAGGGCGGTCTGGAGCTCCTGCGCGAGCTGGTGTTCGGCGTCGTAGAGGCGGGCGCGGTCCAACGCCTGCGCCAGCAGGGCCGCGAGCGAGGTCAGGACGGCGCGCTCGTCGCCGTCGAAGGGGCGCGGCCGGTCGTAGGAGAGCACGCAGCAGCCGACCGGGTGGCCGGAGACGATGAGCGGCAGGAACGCCCAGGCGGCCCGCTCGGTGAGCCTCGGGATGTCCGGGTTGAACCGCGCCATCTCCTCGGGCGAGACGAAGAAGAGCGGTGACGCGGTGGTGAGCGCGCGCACCGTCGGGGCCTCGTCGTCGCGGAACGACGGATGGTCGAGACGGCTGACGACCTCGTCCCGGTAGCCCCGGTGACCGACGATGTGCAGCTTGCCCGCCTCGACCACCGAGAGGACGAACCCCTGCGCACCGAAGGCCGGCATGATCCGGTCGGAGGCCAGCTCGACGACGTCCTGCACGCCGACGGCCTCGGTGAGGGACGCGGCGAGGTGCAGCACGTCGTAGAGGGAGCCCGCCCTGCCCGGCCTGTCGGCCCCCGCCAGGTGCTCGTGCGGCGGCCGGTCCGCGGAGGCGGTGCCGTCGGCGGGGGTGAGGCGGAGGCTGACGCCCGTGGAGTCCGGGTGGAAGCCGACGTCGAGCTGTTGGTGCCCGGGGCGCTCGACGGTGACGGAGGTGGACCGCCGGCTGATCGCCGCCGCACGGTAGCGGTCGACGAATCCGGGGTCCTCCAGCCACGGCAGCGCCTCCCACAACGTCGCCCCGCACAGCTCCCCCGCAGCGCGGCCGACCAGGTCGGCCACGGCGTCGCTGACGAACGTGACCCGCCCGCCCGTGTCCAGCGAGCAGTAGCCCTCCGGCAGGCGGTCGAGGCACTCCTCGGCGGCGGAAGCTCCTTCCGGCCGCGCGGTGCCGGCGCGCGGCGGGCCCGGCACGGGCTGCTCGGCTTCGCGGAGCTCCCGGCTGCCCTCCTCGTCGGCGTCGAGGAGAGCGGCCACGCGACGGCAGGTCGAGGAGACGACGTCGCGTACCTGAGCGCTCAGCCGGTAGGGGTGCGCGGCCGGCCAGAGCAGCACCAGCACACCCCGTACGAGGGGGCCGCTGGTGACCGGTGCTGCCGCGAGCGCGAAGTCGTACGGCATCACGAGGGCCGCCCTCGGGTAGCGGCGGACGAGTTCGGTCTGGCTGTGCACCCAGACCAGCCGCCGCTCCCGCGCGGCCTCGGCCGGAGGGATCGGGTCCGCGAGCGGCAGCCGCGCCAGATGCGTGGCGACCTGTGCGGGGAGGCCGCTCAGCGCCGTCAGCCGCAGCACCTCCTGGTGCGGCGAGAGCAGGTAGACCGCGCCCACGGAGGCGCCGGTCTCCCCGACCGAGCGGTCCGCAGCGGAGCCGAGGAGCTCCCGGAGGGAGCCGGCCGCGCCCATCCCTTCACCGTCCCCGTCGGGAGACGGCCGTGCCCCGCGGCCGGCCGCTCGTCGGCGGGACCACGAGGCGCAGCGCCGCCACCGCTGTGCCACGGAAATGCCACATGCGCCTCACCATAGGGCGGGTCGGGACGTACGGCATGCGGCCGCGGAGACGGGCCCACGCCGTCGGCGGCCGTGTCAGACGTGCGCGAGGAGGCGGTCCAGCGGCCGGGGGACGCGCCCGGGGTCCAGGTGCGCGACCAACGCCTGCGCGTAGAGCGCCTTGCGGCCGCTGTGCGTCCCCATGAAGCGCCGGAGCTGGTGCTCCACCGGCCGCTCCCGCTGCGCCGGCTGCCCCTGGAAGACGCGGAAGGACCGGGCCTCGCCCTGAGCCCCGATCACCTCCTGCACACCCTCGGCGCCGACGGCGCGGATGAGCTCGTCCTCCAAGTCGGCGACGCACATGTGGAATCCGACGCTCTCCAGCCCGGCTTCTGCGAGGCCGGAGCCGAGCCCCACCCGTTCGAGGTGGCGTCGGAAGTGCCGCTCCTCGCCGATGTCGCAGAGGCCGGCGAGCGGAAGGCCGAGCCCGGGAGGTCCGCAGACGTCCAGGAACCGCCCGATGCTCGTCGCGCCTCCGAGCGGTACGACCGCGACGCCCTCCGCGCGCAAGTCACGGCCGTACCGTGCGGCCAGCGCCTCGACCGCGGCCCGGTCGCTCTCCCCTTCGACGAGCACGACCGTCCGCAGCGCCCCGCCGGCCAGCTCCCGCGCCACCGACGCGCCCTCGTCCGCCCGCGTCCCGCCGGCCGCCCACGCGCCCAGTGCCAGGCGGAACCGGCTCAACTCGTCCACGGGACCTCGCCTCCCGACGTCGCTCCGGACCGCCCTCCTGCATGATTCTGAGCGACGGCCCGGCGGGCAAGTGGTTATCCGGGCACGGCGGACGGCCGCTCCGGGGCCTCGCCTGCGCAACACCGGTGAGTGCGGCGGGGTTTCCCGGTCGGCCTCACGGGTTCGGGAGGCGCCCGGTGTTCCCATGGCGCGGGAGGAAAGGAGTGCTGATGTCCCATCGTTTCTCCGTCGGTGACCACGTGACGTGGAACTCGGAAGCCGGCCACGTCTCGGGGCGGATCACCGAGGTGCACACCGAGGACTTCGACTACAAGGGCCACACCCGCCGGGCCTCGCCCGACGACCCGCAGTACGAGATCGAGAGCGACACGACGGGCCACGTCGCGGCCCACAAGGGGAGCGCGCTCCGGCTCGTCGACGACGATCGGTGAGCACCCCGTTCTGGACGCTCGGGCACTCGAACCGCACGCTCGCCGAGTTCACCGAGCTGCTCCGGGCGAGCGGCATCGAACTCGTCGTCGACGTCCGCAGGCACCCGGGCTCCGCGCGGCACCCGCAGTTCGACGAGGACACCCTCGCCGCCGCCCTCGCCGAGGACGGGGTCGGGCTCCGGCACGTGGCGGGGTTGACGGGGCGCCGCCCGGTCAGCTCGGAGGTCCCGTGGGAGGTCAACGCCTGGTGGGAGAACCGCAGCTTCCACAACTACGCGGACCACGCGCTCTCCGCGGAGTTCCGTCGTGCGCTGGACGGCCTGCGCGACGCGGGCGCCGCGCGCCGAACCGCCGTGATGTGCTCGGAGGCCGTGTGGTGGCGATGCCACCGGCGGATCATCGCCGACCACCTGCTCGCCCACGAGGACGCGGTCTTCCACATCCTCGGCGGGAACCGGCTGGAAGCCGCACGGCTCAGCGCGGGCGCCGTCGTCGGCGACGACCGCGGCGTCACCTACCCGGCTGCCCGGTAGCGGCGCCCCTCGGCCGTGCCTACGCGGTGCTGTCCGCGAGCTGGGCGCGCCCTTGCGTACGGGCGCAGTGCGCGCAGCAGTAGTAGTGCCCGTCCGCCTCCATCCCGTGGCCGAGGACGCGGCAGCCGCAGTTCTCGCAGATGGGCGCCAACTTGTGTGCGGCGCACTCCAGGCTGTCGAAGACGTGCACCCGGCCTGCTGCGCGGACCTCGATGGCGTGCGGATACTCGTTGCCGCAAACCTCGCATGCGGACATGTCGCCTCCTCGTGCGCGAGTGGATCGGAGCCCGTCCGTACCCCGCGCGCTGCGGAGCGACGCACTCTCTCGTCCGTATGGCGCAGCCCGACCACCGGCCGGTACGCCCCGCCTTCCGCGCCCGGGGCGGCTCCCTTGCCGTACAACGTTCCGGCGTGCGGGCGCAGTTGACGAAGACCGCGGTCCTGGCCTCGCTGCGGGGCCACCGGGTTCGCGGCGACCCGGCGTCCACGAACCGGGAGGCGTCGGCTCCCGCTACCGTGCGGAGGACCGACGGCCCGGTGTTCGGGCGTCGGGCGGCACTGCGGAGTCGAACGCGGAGTAGTCGGCGCAGCCGAGGACCTCGTGGAGGCGGGAGCGGGTCTGCATCCGCGGCAACAGCGATCCCTGGGTTCCCTCGGCGGCGAGAGTGCGCAGACCGTCCTCGACGGCGCCGTTGGCGAGGCGGAAGAGCGTGACCGGATAGAGCGCGAGGTTGTAGCCGAGGTCCTCCGGGGTGCGGGCGCCGAGGAGCGGGGTCTTGCCGAACTCGGTCAGGTTCGCCAGCAGCGGCACGTCGAGTGCCCTGCGGAACGCCGCGAACTCGGCCTCGTCGGCGAGGGCCTCGGGAAAGATCGCGTCGGCGCCGGCGTCGACGTACGCCTTCGCGGTCGATCGCCGCGTCGAGGCCCTCGACCGCCCGCGCGTCGGTGCGGGCCATGAGGAGGAAGTCGCCGTCGCGTCGGGCGTCGGCGGCCGCGCGCACCCGTTGCGCCATCTCCCGGCGCGCGACGAGCGTCTTGCCTTCGAGGTGGCCGCAGCGCTTGACGGCCGTCTGGTCCTCCAGGTGCATACCCGCCAGGCCGGCGTCCTCGAAGAGCTGGCGGTGCGCGCCGCGTTGACGGGCGCGCCGAAGCCGGTGTCCGCGTCGATCAGCACCGGCAGATCGGTCACCCGCGTCACCTGCTGGGCACGGGCGGCGGTCTCCGCCGACGTCGTCAACCCGATGGCGGGCAGGCAGAGTTCGGCGGAGAGCACGGCGCCCGACAGGTGGACCGCCTCGAAGCCGTGCTTCTGGACGAGCCGCGCCGAGTAGGGCGAGTAGGGATTGAGCGCCCCCGGAATCCGCACGAGTCGGCCCGAGGCGAGGAGCTCACGCAGCCGGCAGCGCCGCTCGGCGTGGGTGGTGCGGGGTGCGGCATCAGAAGAGTCCGTTCGGGAGCGTGGCGTCGTACGCGTCGACAGCGTCCCTGTCCACGGCGGGGAACAGCTCCGCGAGGCCGGCCGCGTCCAAGTCGGGGAGGCGCTCGACGGAGTGCAGGAAGGCGTCCTGCGCACCGCGGGGCACGGTGCCCTCGGTGAGGGTGCGGAACTTGCGCGTGTAGGCGTCCCGGTCGAAGGGACGGGCTCCGGCCGGATGGGCGTCGGCGACGGCGAGTTCGTCCTCCAGCACCGTGCCGTCCCGCAGTGTGACGACGGCCCGCCCGCCGAACGCCCGCCTGGTCGGGTCGGGGTCGTGGTACCGGCGGGTCCACTCCGGGTCCTCGACGGTGGAGATCCTCCGCCACAATGCGACCGTCTCCGGGCGCCGGGCGCGCTCGGGCGCGTAGGAGCGCTCGTGGTGCCAGGTCCCGTCCTCGAGCGCGACGGCGAGGATGTACGGCACCGAGTGGTCGAGCGTCTCGCGGCTCGCGCCGGGGTCGTACTTCTGCGGGTCCCCCGCGCCCGTGCCGATCACGTGGTGGGTGTGGTGGCTGGTGTGCAGGACGATCTGCCGGACGTCCGCGGGAGAGGCGAGGCGCTCGCGCAGCCGTCGCGCCAGGTCGATGACGGCCTGCGCCTGGTACTCGGCGGCGTGCTCCTTGGTGTAGGTGTCGAGGATGCCGCGGCGGGCCTCGCCCGGCTCGGGCAGCGCCACCGTGTACACCGCGTCCGGGCCGTCCAACATCCAGGCCACGAAGCCGTCTTCGCCCTCGTAGACGGGCGAGGGCGCCGACTCGCCGCGCATCGCGCGGTCCACCGCCTCGATCGCCGCCTTGCCCGCGAAGGCCGGCGCGAACGCCTTCCACGACGAGATCTCGCCCTTGCGCGACTGACGGGTCGCGGTGGTGGTGTGCACCGCCTGCTGCACAGCCTGGTGGACCGTCGCCGTGTCGAGCGCGAGCAGCGCGCCCAGCCCGCAGGCCGTGGCCGCACCGAGGTGCGCGACGTGGTCGATGCGGTGCGCGTGCAGGCAGATCCCCTTCACCAGCGCCACGTGGATCTCGTACGCCGCGACGATGCCGCGCAGCAGCTCGGCGCCGCCGCGGCCCGTGTGCTGGGCGACGGCGAGCAGCGGCGGGATGTTGTCGCCCGGGTGGGAGTAGTCGGCGGCCAGGAAGGTGTCGTGGAAGTCCAACTCCCGTACCGCGGTGCCGTTCGCCCAGGCCGCCCACTCGGGCGAGACCCGCAGCCGCGGCGCGGTGCCGAAGACCGAGGCCCCCGGCGCGAGCACGTGCGGGCGCGCCTGACCACGCGCGACGGCAACGGGACGACGACGCAGCGAAGCCACTGCGACCGACGCGTTGTCGATCACACGGTTCGCCGCCATGCCGACGGCCCGCGGGTCGAGGCCGTCCGCCGGCGGCGTCGCCGTGGCGACCTCCGCCAGCTTCCAGGCGAGCTGTTCCGCGCGCGGCAACTCGTCCGCGCTGGGATGGACGCGTACCCGGTGCTCGATCACGGGACTCCTCACTCCGTGCGCGACAGTTGCTCTCCGACCGAGCATTCCATCCCCGTCGGCCGGACGTCCCGACGAGGAACGCCTGGTCGAAGCGGCGTGCGGTGGACTCGGAGGCCGGTGGCCCAGTAGGCTCCTCGGCCGTGGCGGACACCCAGTATGAAGACCTGTTGCGGCTGGTGCTGACCTCCGGGACGGCCAAGGCGGACCGCACGGGCACCGGCACCCGGAGCGTCTTCGGGCACCAGCTCCGCTACGACCTGTCGCAGGGGTTCCCCCTGATCACCAGTAAGAAGGTGCACCTCAAGTCCGTCGTCCACGAACTGCTGTGGTTCCTGCGGGGCGACACCAACGTCGGCTGGCTGCGCGAGCGCGGCGTCACCATCTGGGACGAGTGGGCCGACGCGAACGGCGATCTCGGCCCGGTCTACGGCGCGCAGTGGCGCTCGTGGCCGGCCCCCGACGGCAGGCACATCGATCAGCTCAGCGAGGTCCTCGACACGCTGCGCCGCGACCCGGACTCCCGCCGGATGCTCGTCTCCGCGTGGAACGTCGCCGAGCTGCCCGAGATGGCACTGGCACCGTGCCACGCCCTCTTCCAGTTCTACGTCGCCGACGGGCAGCTCTCCTGCCAGCTCTACCAGCGCAGCGCGGACCTCTTCCTCGGCCTCCCGTTCAACATCGCCAGCTACGCCCTGCTCACGCACATGGTGGCGCAGCAAACCGGCCTGGAGCCGGGCGAGTTCCTCTGGACCGGCGGCGACTGCCACATCTACGACAACCACGTCGAGCAGGTGACCGAGCAACTCTCGCGCACGCCGTTCGAGTTCCCCCGGCTGCACCTGCGCCGGGCCGACTCGCTCTTCGACTACGCCTACTCCGACGTGGAAGTGCGCGACTACCGGCACCACCCCGCCATCAAGGCCCCGGTCGCCGTATGAACGTCGGGCTGATCTGGGCGCAGACCCTCGACGGCGTGATCGGCGCCGACAACACGATCCCCTGGCGACTGCCCGAGGACATGGCGCACTTCAAAGCCACCACCCTCGGCTGCCCGGTGGTCATGGGGCGCCGGACGTGGGACGCGCTGCCCCAGCGGGTCCGCCCGCTGCCCGGCAGGCGGAACATCGTCGTGACGCGCGACGCGCGGTGGGCGGCCGAGGGCGCGGAACGCGCCGGGTCCGTCGCCGGGGCTCTCGACCTTGCAGCCGAACCGTGGGAGCAAACCGGCCCTGCCGCGGTGTGGGTCATCGGCGGGGGCGAGATCTACCGCGCCGCGCTGGAGTACGCCACGACGCTCTCCGTCACGGAGGTCGACGTGGCGGTGGACGGCGACACCTACGCGCCGACACCCGACGGCACGTGGACGGTCACCGAGGACAGGGGATGGCAGACCTCCAGGACCGGGTTGCGCTACCGCATCCGTACGTACACCCGGTGACCGTCAACTGCCCTGCGCGCAAAGGGCAGTTGACGCCCGGGTCCGGGCGAAGGCACCACCCGGCCCGGTCCGTACTCGTCCAGCAGCTCGGGCACGAACCCGTGACAGGACGTGGCGGCTTCGGTGGCCTCCTGCCGGGAGTGGTCACCCAGCGTGTGGACGAACGAGTTCCGGTGGCCGACGAGCAGCACACACACGGGTCAGGGGTGCGAAGGGCGCCACCGTGCGGGTGGTACCCACCGTCCTCCTCTCGGCCGCGGTCACGACTGCGGCCCTCGGCGTGGAGGGTCAGAGCGAGAAGCCGCCGTCGATGCCCAGGATCTGTCCCGTGATGTAGGAGGCGCGGTCGGAGACGAGGAAGGACACGAGATCAGCGACCTCTTCCGGCGTTCCGGGGCGGCGAAGCGGGATCCTGTCGAGCTGTTCCTTGCGCTTCCGCTCGCTGAGGTCGTCGATCATGTCCGTCGATATCATGCCGGGCGCAACGCAGTTGACCCGCACTCCGAAGCGGCCGAGTTCCTTCGCGATCGACTTCGTGAACCCGATGATCCCGGCTTTGGACGCCGCGTAGTTCGACTGGCCGACGTTTCCGTGGATACCCGCCACCGAGGACACGGTGACGACGGCCCCGTTGTCGTGCCGCATGAGCGAGCGTGCGGCGGCACGGCAGACGTGGTATGTGCCGTCGAGGTTGGTGCGGACGACCGTGTCCCACTCGTCGTGGGCCATTCCGGCAAAGAGCCGGTCCCGCGCCACGCCGGCGTTCGCCACCACCGTTCCCAGCGGGCCGAGTTCGCTTTCGGTCTCGGAGACCAGCGCCTCGGCCTCGCCCGCCACCGAGACGTCGGTCCTGCGCGCCAGTACCCTTGCGCCGGCCCGGCGTGCTTCCGCCGCTACCTCGTCGGCCTTCTCCGGGCTGGAGACGTAGCAGAACGCCACGTCGAAGCCGTCGGCCGCCAGGCGGAGCACGGCGGCCCGCCCGATGCCGCGCGACCCTCCGGACACGAGCGCCACCGGCCTGTCCCCGGCGGTCATGCGGCCGACTCGACCTTGGCGGAGACGAGTCGGTGGATCG
>NZ_AJTQ01000286.1 GCF_000262345.1 Streptomyces xiaopingdaonensis
TCGCCAGCGAAGTGAGCGACGCGATCTCCTCCTCGTCGATCTTTATCCGATACCTCTTCTCCAACTGCACCGCCACCTCCATCGCCGTCAACGAATCCACCTCCAAGTCCTCCTTGAGATCCGCCTCCTCCGTCACCTCCCCCACCGGAACCTCCAACTCCTCAGCAATCAACGCACGCAGCTCCTCAAGATCCACACCCACGACCCGATCTCCCGACACAGCACAACTCCC
>NZ_AJTQ01000287.1 GCF_000262345.1 Streptomyces xiaopingdaonensis
CTTCCCACACACCTCAGACGGCGAGGAATTCCCCACCGTCGACTCCGATGACGTTTCCCGTGAGCCAGGACGAATCGCTGGAGGACAACATGACGACGGCTTCGGCCACGTCCTCGGCACGCGTCAGCCGACCTCCCGGATTGATCTCCTGGCAATGGGCGATCAACTTCTCGCTGCCCGGAATCTTCTCCAGCGCCGGGGTGACCGTGGTACCGGCGCGGATCGCGTTCACCGCCACGCCGCGGGACGCGAGTTCGACCGCGAGGGTGCGGACGTGGGACTCGAGCGTCGCCTTCGCCGCCGATACGGGCGCGTAGCCGGACAGCACCCGGCTTCCTCCGGCGCTGGTCATGGCGAAGACCTTCGCCCCGCGCGGCAGCAACGACGCCTTCACGAGGTCCTGGGTCCAGTAGACGAGGCTGTGCCCCATGACCTCGACCGTCATCGTGAGCTGCTTCGGCAGGACGGCCGGGATCGCTCCGTCCCCGCCGTCCTCCGCGGGGAGGAGGGAGGTCAGCGTCCCGTAGGCGACCGAGTGCATGACGACCCGCGGGCCGGTGCCGGACGTCAGGTCGTGGATGACGGGGACGAGTTCCGCCCGTACCTGCTTCGACGCGACGTTGCGGTTGAAGAAGTGTGCTTCGACTCCCAGCTCCGTCAGGGACTCGGCATACTGCTCCGCCTGCTCCTGTCCCTCGGCGAGGTCGAAGTGCACGCCGATGATGTTGCAGCCCGCTTCCGCCAGCGCCCTCGCCGTCTCCTTTCCCATGCCGCTGGAGACGCCGAGTATCAGAGCCCAGGCTCCCTCGAGGGGAACGAGCATGGTTTTCCTCCCTGTCGGTCGGTGCGGGAACGGCGAGTCGGGGACGCCGAGCTCGGTGCGCACGTCCAGCGCCTCGACCTGCGAGTCGCGACCGGGCACCGCACGGCCGCCGAATCGTGCAGCCGAAACCGAGCCCGGCGCCGGTCATGCGGCCGACTCGACCTTGGCGGAGACGAGTCGGTGGATCG
>NZ_AJTQ01000288.1 GCF_000262345.1 Streptomyces xiaopingdaonensis
TCGCCAGCGAAGTGAGCGACGCGATCTCCTCCTCGTCGATCTTTATCCGATACCTCTTCTCCAACTGCACCGCCACCTCCATCGCCGTCAACGAATCCACCTCCAAGTCCTCCTTGAGATCCGCCTCCTCCGTCACCTCCCCCACCGGAACCTCCAACTCCTCAGCAATCAACGCACGCAGCTCCTCAAGATCCACACCCACGACCCGATCTCCCGACACAGCACAACTCCC
>NZ_AJTQ01000289.1 GCF_000262345.1 Streptomyces xiaopingdaonensis
TTCCCACACACCTCAGACGGCGGCGACTTCCCCACCGTCGACTCCGATGACCTTGCGCGGCGCGACCGTCAGTTCGGCGTACGCGACCGTGCCCTGAGCGGAGGCCGCCAGTACCGCGCGCCGGGTGGGGACCGTGTGCTCCTGCGCGAAGAGGCCCATGACGCGCTGCAACGGTGCGAGGCAGCCGGCTTGCAACGGGGCCGGGACACCGACGACTTCGCACTCACCGGTGAGCCGGTCCAGCCACCGGGCGACGGCCGTCCCCACCGGCGAGCCGTCCAGCACCGCATCGATCCTGTCCGGCAGGTCGCCGCCGACCAACCGGTCGAGGACGGCGGCTGCGTTGCTCGCGACGCCGTCGGGCGCCAGGAACGCACTCCGTGCGCTGCACGTGCCGTACCGCGCGCCGCCCTCCGCGACGGGCTCGCAGTGCAGCACGACGGCGCCCGCCTCCGACCCCGCACCGATCGCCTGGGAAGGCGACAGCTCCTCCTCGACCGCGCCCACGAGCACCGCACCCGCCCGTCCGGCGGCGACGGCGCGCGCCGCGATCTGCAGCGCCTCCAACCCGGCGGTCACAGGGGAGTTGACGGTGAGGTTGAAGCCGTTGATCCCGTGCTCCATCGACAGCCGGCTGGCGAACGAGCTCATGGCGATGAACGGACTGGCGGAAGGCGACATCTCCTCGGCGCCCTCCCGCATGATCGTGCGGTCGAGCTCCTCCAGCAGCGCCGCGCCGGTGTTGTTGATGCCCACCGCCGCCGCCCGGTGGTGCCGTCGGGTCTCCGCGAACCGGTCCCCGGCGTCGCCGACCGCGAGCCGCGAGGCGGCGAGGAGGTACTTGCACGCGTCGGGCAGCCGCCGGTAGCCGCGCCCGGGGAGGGCGACCCGCGCCTGGAACCAGCCCGGGACCGCCCGCCCGGCCGGCGCCAGTGCGTCCTCGGGCCCGGAGAGTCCCGGCGCCACGATCCCCATGCCGGCGACGGCCAGCTCCCCGGTGCTCACCGTGACCACTCCGCATCCTCCCCTGCGACGTCCTTGACGACGAGAGACGTGTTGTTGCCGCCGAACGCATAGGTGTTGACGAGTACCGCGGGCGCCTCCAACGGCACGGCATGCTGCTGCGGCAGCCAGACGTCGCACTCCGGGTCCTGATCGACGGGGACGTTCGCCGGGCTCTTCCGGTGGCGCAGCATCAGCGTCGCCGTGAGGCCGGCGAAGGCGCCTGCCGCGCCGGTCGTGTGACCGATCATCGCCTTGAGCGACAACAGCGGCAGCTCGCCCGTCCGTTGGCCGAACATCCGGCGCAGCGCCTGGCTCTCGACGACGTCGTTGAGCGGCGTCCCCGTTCCGTGGGGGATGACGCAGCCGATGTCGGAGCTGTTCAGCTCCGCGTCGGCGAGCGCTTCGGTCATCGCGCGGACGATCTGGTCGCCGGAGGGGTCGGGGGCCGTCGGGTGGTACGCGTCGCAGCTCCAAGCCGCGCCCGCCAGTTCGGCGTACGGCTCGGCGCCCCGCCGTCGGGCGTGGCCGGCCGCTTCGAGTACGAGCATGGCCGAACCGTCGCCGAACATGGTGCCCGCCCGGTTCCGGTCGAACGGCCGGCATCGCACCGGGTCCGCGGCCCCCAGCCGGTTGAACGCGCCCAGCCCGGCCCGGGTGACCCCCTCGGCGCCGCCGACGAGGACCGTGGTCGCCTCTCCGGCGCGGATCATGTCCGACGCGATCGTCAGCGCGAAACCACTCGCCGAGCAGGCGTTTCCGACGCTGGTCAGCGCCGCGCGGGAGCCGATCTGCGCGCCCACGACGGCGGCTGCGGGCGTCAGCGTCGTCCACTCCGACCGCCCGGCGCTCCGCTGGAGCTCCTGCATGTCCGAGTTGCCCAGTTCGGCCCCGAGCACCACGGGTACGTCGCCGCGGTCGCCGTGCTCCAAGCCGGCGTCGACGAGCGCCTGTTCGGCGGCGGCCACCGCCAGGCGCGAGCTGCTCCCCAACTCGATCCCGGCGTAGCTCGAGGGTTCTGCGGGCACCTCGGCACGGTCGACGAGGTACATCTTCCTCGCCCGCATGTTGAGGTGCGGCAGCGGGACCTCGGCCGGCTCCCCGCCGCCCGCGAGCAGGCCGTCCCAGTGCGCGGTGACGCCCGTGCCCAGACAGGAGATCGCACCCAGGCCGGTGATCACGACGCGTCGGTCGCTGTGGAACGTGTTCATGTGTCCCTCCCCAGCGGGGGCGCGAGCACCAGCGCCGAGACCGATGTCCCGTCGCTCTCCCCGGTTCCGGCGCCCGCGACGGCGAGCACCGGCTCGTCTTCCATCCGCTCCACGGCGAGCGCGCACTGGACCACGCCCAATGCGCCCGAGCACCGCCCGTACCGTTCGGTCGCCTCGTCCCCGAGGCGTCGCGGGGCCGCAGGGCCGCCCGCTGCGCGGACGGCGGACGGGCCGTCGTCCGCCTTGCCGTATCCGGTGATCTCCGCGCGTATCCGCGCCCCGCGGTCCGCGGCCTGCTGCACGGGCTCGAGCACCAAACCCACCGCCCCGTCGATCCATCGAGCGCCGGCGGTCTCCCTGTGCAGCCTGGCGACCGAGGGGGAGTCCGGTTCGACGCCGATCACCAGCGCCGCCGTGGCCCGGCCGACCGCAATGAGGTTCCGTGCCGCGGCCACTGCGTCGAGCCCGCTCGAAGTGCCGTTGCTCAACGTCAGGTTGGGGCCGCGTATGCCGTGGTTGAGCGCGACCCAGGCCGCCGAAACGGCGCTCGAGAGCTGCGGCAGGCGCATGGGGCTGATATCCGCGCTGCGCCCGGTCGCGATCGTCGTGATGGAGTCGCAGACCGGGTCCAGGTTCCCGAAGTTGCTGGAGACGACCACGGCCGCGCCCTCCAACTCCGGTACGTCCAGCAGCCCGGCGTCCTCCAGCGTCCGCTGCGCCACCCGTACCGCGAAGCGCGACGCCCGGTCCTTGTGCCGCATGCCCTTCCCGGCGAGGGCGGTCGCGGGGTCGAAGTCGGGTCCCGCCACCGCCCAACCCACGCCGGTGATCGCGGTCCGCACGCTCGCCCGGGCGTTCACCGGGCTGCTCCTTCCGCGATCGCCACGGCGTTGATCCCGCCCATGCCGACGGCGTGGACCTGCGCCGTGGCGAACCGCCCCGTGGCCGGCTCGCCGGAGACGACCCGCAGTTCACTCGCTTCCTCGATCGGGTCGGTGAGATCGCTGACCGGGGGCAGGCTCCGGGTACGGATCGCCTCGAGGGCTACGACCAGGTTCATCAGTCCGGCCCCGCCGGAGATATGGCCCATGCCGCCTTTGATCGCGGTGACGAGCGGCCCCGGCTCCGCGGCCTTGAAGACCTCCCGCAGCGCGACGGTTTCGGCCAGGTCGCTCTGGGGCGTGCCGCTTCCGTGCACCACGACCAGGTCGATGTCGTCGGGCGCGATGGCCGCGCGCTCGTGCGCGTCGGTGATCGCCCGGACGACACCGGCGGAGTCCGGCGCCGTCGGATGCGACGCGTCGCAGTTCATGCTCACGCCGCGGACCCGGCCGTGTACCCGGCCGGGGTGCGTGCCCGCTCGCCGCAGCACCACCGCCACCGCGCCCTCGCCCATGATCATGCCGCGGCGGGAGCGGTCGAACGCGCGGATCGTGTCGGGCGGCGGCGACTGGATGCGATCGAACCCGCCGAACGAGCTCTCGGTGATCGAGTCGGTCCCGGCCACCACCACGGTGTCCGCTTCGCCGAGGGCCATCAGGTCGGTGCCCATCCCGAGTCCGTAGAGCGAGGCAGCGCAAGCGCTCGCCACGGTCTGCACGTTGTGGAGGCCGAAGGCGGAGCGCAGCGCCGAGGTGAAGTGCAGGTCGGCGGGTGAGAGGGGGGCGTCGTGCTGCCACCAGAGTTCGGCGGTCCGCATCTCCCGGTGCGTGGTCCCGACGAACACCGGCGTCCCGGGCTCGGGTTCCGGCAGACCCGCGTCGGCCAGGGCCTCCCGGACGACGTGGACGAGCCAGCGCGTCGCCCGGAGCGGTTCGTCGACGCCGGGGCGCGTCCGGTCCGGTACCTCGTAGGCGACTCCTCCGCGGTACTTGGACGCGTCGAACGTCGAGACGGGTGCCAGTCCTGACTCCCCGGCAGAGAGTGCGCCGTGTATGTCGGCGACCGTGTCCCCGAGCGCGCACACCGCGCTCATACCGGTGATCTCCCAGCTCATGCCCTGCCCTCCGGGCTCTGGCGGCGGAGCCGGAAGCGAGCCAGCTTGCCGTTGGCGGTGACGGGGAGTTCGTCGATGACCTCGACCCGGGACGGCCTCTTGTACGGTGCCAGGCCGGTACGCAGCGCCGCTCTGGCCGCCTTGCGCGCCGCGTCCGGGCGGGCCGGGTCCTGCGGCACGACGTACACCGTGGCCTGTTCGAGCCCGCCGGGGTCCGTGCTGCCCACGACCGCGCAGTCGGCGACCTCGGCGATCCCCTGGAGCGCGCGCTCGATCTCGGCCGGCGCGATCTTGTATCCGCCGAGCAGGAGCATGTCATCCGAGCGGCCGACGTGGCGGAGGTCGCCGCCGGTCGCGCGGTAGGCGATGTCGCCGGTGTAGACGCCGCCGTCGGCGAAGACGCGGGCGGTGTCCTCGGGCCGGTCGAGGTAGCCGAGAGCGGCCGACTCCGTGTCGAGATGGAGGCGGCCCGGGGTCCCGTCGTCGACCGGCAGACCGGCGTCGTCGCGGATGGTGGCGGCCACCCCGGGGACCGGGGACCCGATCGACCCGGCGTCGGCGGGCCTGCCCCGTCCGACGGTGGCCGCGACGACCGTGTGCAGGACCTCGGTCGCGCCGTACCCGTTGAGCAGCGGCACGTCGAACGTCTCGGAGATTCGGGTGGCCAGTTCGCCCGGCAGGTGCTCGCCCGTGGCCACGGCGAGCCGCAGCGAACCGGTCTCGATCGACTTGCCCTGGTCCATGAGGTCGAGCAGGGCGGCGTAGAGCCGGGGCACGGAGAACAGCACGGTCGGACGGTGCTCCTCCAAGGCCGCCGCCACGCTGTACGGATCGGCCTGCCCGTCGAGCAGGACCGAGCTCGCACCCGCCGCGTACGGGTACAGCAGCGAGTTGCCGAATCCGTACCCGAACGACAGCTTCGCCGTGGACAGGACGACGTCGTCCGGGGTGAGCGCCAGCAGGCTGCCGACTCCGCGCAGGACCGCGTGCACCGAGCGCATGCAGTGCCGTACGCCCCGGGGGCGCCCGGTGCTGCCCGAGGTGTACTGCACCAGCAGCTCGTCCGTTTCGCCGAAGCCGGCCGGCGAGAGCACGGAGCGGCCGGCGCGCTCGGGGCCCAGTCCGGTGAGCAGCCCGCGGCGCCCGGCCGCCCGTCTCTCCCCGTCGATCTCCGTCAACTCGGCCTGCATCGCCCCCCGTTGTTCCTGGGGAACGTGCAGCTCGACCAGCTCCGCCTCGCTGTCCCGCACGATGAAGCCGATTTCGGCCGGCCGGAGCATCGGGTGCAGCACGACGGGCACGCACCCGTGCCACCAGATGCCGAGTACGGAGGTGACGGCTGCGAGGGAGTCGTCGGAGACGACGACCGCCCGGCACCCGGGGCGCACCCCGGCGGCCCGCAGGCGCCCGGCGTGCTCCGCCGCCGCGCGCCGCATCCCGCCGTAGGTGACCTCACCGGCCCGGCGGTCGACGCCGCAGCGCCGACCGTCGTCATGGCCGAACAACAGCAACTCGACAGGGTTCGCGGTCCCGTTGGTGCGCTTCATGACACCTGATGCCGGTCGCGGAGCAGCCGCATCACATCGCCGACGCTGTCCATCTCCGCGGCGTCCGCCGGGTCGAACTCGGCGCCGCTGGCACGCTCCAACGCCACGATGAATTCGGCTTTGTGGAGCGAGTCCATTTCGAGGTCCACGTAGAACGACTTGTCGACCGCCGCGTCGGCAACGTCGATCTCCAGGACGCCCGCCACCAGTTCCTGCACATCCCGATCGGTTAGCACAGCACCCTCTTCTCCTTCGCCGATTCGTCATCGGACACTTCGGTGACAGCCTGGTCGACCGAGCAGGCAGGCACTCAGGTCATCGCTTTCCTTATCGCTTCCGTGACGAATGACTCGCTCGTCACCTTTCCGGCTTGCTTCAGTGAGACGCGCACGTCGGCGGAGCGGCCGTTCATCGCGTCGAGTTCGGCCTCTGCGCACACGTCTCCCGGACGCGTGACCGCCAGGTACCTCACGTTCAGCCGGGTCGTGACGAACATCTGGTCGTCCTTGAGCAGGCTGTACATGACGAACCCGGCGGCCTGGTCGTGAATGCTGGAGACGTGACCGCCGAAAGCCACGTTCGGCTCCACACAAAGGTCGTCGGGAATACGGAAGTTGACCGCGACGGACCCCGCGCTCCACTCCATGGCGACGACCTGGAGCGACAGGCGCGCCACGAAGGCCGGAATCGGAGTGGTACCGGCTGCTATCGCGTCGAGCATCTTCTGTCGCACCGTCACGGCACCCGACGGCGAAGCGTGTGGCCTCCTCTCCGCCGTCATGAGGCCGCGCTGCCTTCGCCGGTGCGGCTGCGGCGCGCGATGCGCCAGACGAGCGCGGAGGCCAGCGCGAACGCCGCCACCACCACGGCGAGCCCCAGCATCATGGCGACCCGGAGTTCCGGATAGCCCAGGTCCGTCAGGTTTCCGTGGAATCCCCTGAAGAACGCCAGCCCTATCACGGCGACGCCGAGCGAGGATCCGAGTTGCTGCGCGGTGGAGAGCACTCCGGATACCGCTCCGGAATCGTCGTTGCGCACCCGGGCGAGCACGAAGTTCAGCAACGGGCCGAGTACCAGGCCGAGTCCGAGTCCCGTGAACACCATCGTCGGCGCCATCGCCCACCCGAAATGCGCCCCGGAGCTGTTCCAGCCGACAGTGGCGATCATGAACGCACTGCCGACGACGCAGATGAGGCAACCGGTGAGAATGGTGCGAGGCGCGTTGAAGCGTGCCACGATGCGCGCCGACCACAGGGAGGTGAGCGTGCTCCCCGCTGCGTACGGGGCCATCGCCCCCGCCGTCGCGAGTGCACCGTAATCGAGGCCGTACTGAAGGGTGATGGAGAAGTAGAGGAAGAACGGCACCACCGCTGAGAAATACACCAGATACAGAGCGAGGGCCAGCCGGAAAGCCGGATCGGTCCACAACCCGGGCCGCAGCAAAGGGAATTTGCCCTGCCGCTCCAACGCCGATTCGAGCCGGAGAAAGACGACCAGCAGCACAGGCGTGCACAGGAGCACCAACCAGCCCCACAGCGGCCAGCCCTGGTCGCGGCCGACCGTGAGCGGCACGAGGAGCGCGACCAGCAGCAGGACGACGGTGAGCGAGCCCGCGTAGTCGAGCCGCATGCGCAGCCCCCGGTGCGCCGGCACCATGCGGGGTGCCAGCGCGATCAGGACGACGCCGACGGGGATGTTGATGAGGAAGATCGGGCGCCACTGCAGCCCCGCGACGTCCGCGGCGATGAGCAGTCCGGCGATGATCGGGCCGGCGATCGTGGCGGAGCTGACCACCGCGCCGAGCAGCGCGAAGGCGCGGCCCCGCCGCTCCGGCGCCACCGTAAGGTGCAGCGTGGCGATGACCTGCGGATACAGCACGGACGCCGACAGGCCCTGCCACACCCGGCTGACGATGAGCTCGCCCGGACCCTGCGCCAGACCGCAGGCGAGGCTCGCCAGGGTGAAGGAGACGGCGCCGATCATGAACATGCGCCGCCTGCCGTACAGATCCCCGAGCCGCCCGCCGGTGATGAGCATGACCGCGTAGGCGACCACGTAGCCCGCGACCACCAGCTGCACGTCGGGGACGCTTGCCCCGAGGTCCCGTTGCAGGCTCGGAATGGCGACGTTCACGATCGAAGTGTCGGCGAGCAGCATGAAGGCGGCGCCGAGCACCAGGGCGGCGGCCTTCCTCTCCGACGGCAGGAACCGGTTGGCCCCCGGTGCTTCCTGCGTCACGGACCCGCTCATCCGACGTCTCCGTGCGGCACGAGCCGGTTCCGGCGGACCTTCATCGTGCCGGTGAGCGGGAACTCCTCCCACGGCCGGTAGTCGACCCCGGTCCCCTCCGGCAGCCCCGCCTTGCTCCGGGCGCGCTGCCATCGGTCCGCGTCCAACGGCTTGCCGTCGACCGTGGCCGCCACCGCCGTGACCGTCCCGTCGAGGACGGTGATCACGACCTCGGCCAGCTCCGGCACCTCGTCGAGGAGGACGTCCTCGGCGCGGAGAGTGCTGGCCACGCCGGGGACGCGGTCCACCTGCCGGTCGTAGAGCTCCAGGTGCCCGTCCGGGCGGAGCATGCCGATGTCGTGCATGGGCCACCAGGTGTCACGGTCGGGCAGAGGCGCGACGCCGATCATCGATTCGGCCCGGGCGGGGGTGCGTGCCTCGATGTGGCCCGGGGTGTTGACCGGGAGCTCGGACCCGGTGTCGTCGACGATGCGGACTTCCATACCGGGGAACGCGGCGCCCACGTCGCGTGAGTGCAGCCGGCCGGGCTCCCGGACGTCGGAGAGCGTGGTCACCAGCAGCGTGACCGGGCCGGTCTCGGTCTGCCCGTACGCCTGGACGAACGTCGGGTCCGGGTGGTCCGACGCTTCGAGGAGTGTGCGGAGGGTCCGCGGGTGGATCGCGTCGAAGCTGGTGACGTAGCGCTCCACGCTGCTGAACGGGTTCGGCGTCTGCCGCGCCAGCGCTTCCCAGCGCAGGAACATGTTCGGCTGCGCCTCCAGGGTTTCGGGGCGGTGCCGCAGAAGCGTCTCGCGTACGGACGCCGGGTCGGGAGAGGTGAGGGCGAGGAAGGGCACCCTCGTGTTGAGCACCGTGAGGAGGCCGGACGACATCCGCACGTGGACGTAGGAGAGGCACTTCGCGCTGGTCCCCGCGTAGTCGAGGGACTGCACCACGGTCATCTGGGGCGCGACGTGCGCGTAGAGGGAGTCCACCGTGTGCACGAGGAGCTTGGGCTTCCCCGTGGTGCCGGACGAATGCGTGATGAGCATCGGGTCCGTGCCGGAACGGCGGGTGACCTCGTGGGGCGCCGTCTCGTTGAGCTCGACCGCCCCTGCCAGTACGCCTTCGGGCGTGAGCGCGAGGATGCGGGAGACGAGCGCGCGCAGTTCGTCCTGCGACGGGCGCAGGGCCGCGGCCCCTTCGGCGTCGACCAGCAGATTGGGGCGGTCGAGTTCCCCGAGGCAGTGGAGCAGTTGGGTCGGTTCCATCTTCACCGACAGCAGCGCGGGCAGCGCACCGATGCGCACAACGGCGCACTGGATCGCCTGGATGTCCATGTGGTTGGACTTGACCAGGGCGACCACCGCACCCGGTCGCACCCCGGCGGCCCACAACCGGTCGGCGTAGTCCGCGACCACGGCCGCAAAGTCGCTCACCGTCTTCGGACTTCGGCAGGCCGAGACCCAAGGGGCGTCCGCGCACAGGCTGGTCTCACCATGGGTCTCGGCGGCGCTTTCCGGCAGTAAGCCAAGGTCTGCGATGGGGGGCACGGCGTCCTCTCGGTTATGACTGTTCTTTCGGGGCGGAACGACCCGGCGTCCCGCGCGGGGAGAACCAGGGCGAGTCCACCGTCGGCTGATCGACGACGCACAGGTCGGCACGCCCGGCCAGGACGATCGTGTCGACATCCGACGCGGCGATGCGGCCCGCCGCTATCACCGCGCACTCCTTGTTGCGCACGGCCTGGTTCCGGATCAGGTCGGTGAACGCGTCCGGGTCGGAGTGTGGTCCGACCGAGACGTGCACGGCCGCCGCGCCGCGCGCGGCGAACTCGTTTGCGATCTCCGCCAGCGCACCGCTCCCGTCCCCGCCCGACGCCGGCGCGAGGCGCACGCTCACCGGACGTTCGGACGGCCACACGTCGCGGAGCGCGCCGAACACCTCGAGCGGGCCGCGGAGCCGGTCCCGCAGCGGGCGGCCGTCCCGTTCGCCGTCCGAAGAGGACAGTAGCGCGGAGAGCAACCCGCCGTGGGCGCAGTCCAGTTCCAGCAGGTCGAACCCGTCGGCGGCGCGTGCGGCTGCGTCGGCGAACACGCGCGGCAGGACGTCGGGCGACGGGGCGTCCGTGCCGTAGCAGCCGAGTCGCACGCCGATCTTCGCCGGCGAATGCGCGTGGACGAAATCGACGACCCGCCGCCACCCGGCGGCCTGTTCCGCCGTGTGCAGTCCGGCACCGCCGGGGGCGCCCGTCCCGGCCGAGACGGACACCGGTCCCGTCAGCACCAGCCCGGCACCGCCCAGCGCCGCGCCGCCCAGACACACCAACTGGAGATCGTCCGGCACACCGCCGCGGGAGGGGAAGACCTCCTCGGGCGAGACCACGACGCGGTTGACGAGCTCCAGGCCGCCGAGCGCCAACGGTTGGAGCATCGGCCTGCTCACCTCGCCACCCGCCACCGCGGCGAACCAGCGCTCCGCGCCGAGGAGGAACTCGGGGTCGCGGCGGCGCAGGCTGGCGTAGGGAACCCGGCGGCTGCGGGTCAGCAGGTTCACCGCGAACTGCTGCGGCTCCTGGTGGAGGTACTTGTCGACGTTCTCGAACCACTCCCCGCTCGCCCGCGCCGCGCGCTGGAGAGAGAGGACCGCGGGGCGGCGCTCGGCCTCGTAGGCGGCCAGGGCTTCCTCCGCAATCGGTTGCCCGTTGAGGCACTGGGCGAGGCTCGCCGCGTCGTCCATCGCGAGCTTGGTGCCCGAACCGATGGAGAAGTGCGCCGTGTGCGCCGCGTCGCCGACGAGCACGACGTTGCGGTGCCGCCAGGTCTCGCACCGCACCGTGGGGAAGCGCAGCCAGCGCGAGTTGTTCCCGTACAGCTTGTGGCCGCCCAGGATGTCCTTGCAGAGATCGGCGAGGAGCGCTATCGACCACTCGTCGCTCTCCCCCGCCTCCTGGTGCGAGGCGGCGGCCTCGGCGAACCCGGCCGCGCGCCAGGCGTTTTCGGACAGCTCGCATATGAGAGTGCTGGTGTGGGGCGAGGTGGGGTAGGCGTGCACTTGCAGGGCTCCGCCCGGGGTGTCCACGACGTAGAAGGTGAACGCGTCCAGCTCCAGTGTGGTGCTCAGCCAGATGTACCGGGTCTTCCCCGTGTGCACCGTTGGCCGGAAGGTCTCCGCGTACCGCTGCCGCGTCAGGGAGTTGACGCCGTCGGCAGCCACCACGAGGTCGTACTCGGCGGCGAGCGCGTCCACGTCGTCGACCTCGATGCCGGAGCGCACCGGGACGCCGAGTTGTGAGCAGCGCCGCCGGAGGGCCGTGAGCAGCCCGGCGCGGCTCATCGCGGCCAGCCGGTTCCCGCCCGCCGTGTACGTGGTGCCGCGGTAGTGCACGTCGATGTCGTCCCACTCGGCGAGCATCGGCCGCAGTTCCGACGCGACGACCGGATCGGCGCGCTCCACCGCGCCCAGCACCTTGTCCGACAGCACCACTCCGAACCCGAACGTCTCGCCGGGTGCGTTCCGCTCCCAGACGGTGATCTCGTCGGCGGCGCCGAACCGGCGGGCCAACACGCTGAAGTACAGCCCGCCGGGCCCACCGCCGATCACAGCGATCCGCACCTCGACCTCCCGCCGGCCGAGTGCCCCTGCGGGCACGCCCTGTGCCGTGCTCTCGACGGACACCCGATACGCCGTCGGCGGCGGTCGGTCGGTGCGCCCCGGACGTGCGACACCGAGTCCATCTACGCTCCGGCGGCCGGGGAGGAGGCCAGCACGTCCTCGATCATCTCCGGCGGGACGGTGGCGTCGTCGAACCACCGGCCGCCCAGCGGTCGGGGAACCGGCATGATCTGGTCGTTCGTGTAGGCCAGAACGCGACGGTTGTACGTGCGGATCTCGTCGCGGAGATCGGCGGGGAGATCCTGATCGAGTTCCAGCGCCCTTTCCATCTCCGCGAGCAACGCCCGTGTCTCCACGATGGTCTTGAGGACGGCTTTGCAGAACCCGGTGGGAAGCACACCGTACTCGCCCTTTATCTCCACCAGCCGCGTGATCGCCTCGTAGGAGACGTCCTGCAACTGCCGCCTGTCCAACCAGCGCGTCGAGTAGTTCAGCCGGCGGTGCCACAGTGGCTCGACCATGGCCTGACGATGCTCTTCCAGCGTGCGGTGATGGATTCGGTAACCGTGTTTTTCCGGTTCCTCGAAGAACTGGGAGCCGGGGTCGAGGAACGGCACCATCGGGCAGATGAGCGGAAGAGCGCCCCAGCCTCCGAACTTGCGTATGAGCCGCTCCGAGTACGCGATCGTGTCCATCACCGACTGCCTGTCCTGGTAGGGCATGCCGATGAAATACCAGATCATGATTCCTTTGACTCCCGCGTCCAGGGCGCGTGGAATCCACTCCTCCATCTGCTCCATGGTGTAGTTTCCGCGCCCCGCGGCCTTGCTGATCTTCAGGTCGTGGGACTCGGGCGAGAGCATGATGTAGGAGTCCGTCGACTCGCCCATTTTCTTGAGAATCTCGGGCGACGTCAGGCTGAACTGCTCGAAGTGGACGCTCTTGTATCCGAGTTCCTTCACCGCGTCCAGGTACTGGTGCATCCGGGTTCTGTTCTCCGAGTAGCACTGGAGCGCGTATATCGAGGTGCGCTGCGCCGCCTCCCTCATGGTGCGGAGTTCTTCGACGACGAGGTCGTTGTCCTTCTGCACGAGAGTCCTGCGGACGCCCATGATGTTGCGGTAGGCGAACCGCGAGCCGCCGCACCAGCCGCAGTCGTGCGCGCAGCCGGTGTTGGGCAGCGTCATGATGAGCTTGGACGCTTCGGGGCCGCCGTCGGCCGCCTCCCGGTAGTAGGACCAGTCGTTGCGCACGTTGTTGTAGTTGCTGTCCGGCGTGTGCGAGAAGCCGGTGGTCCGGACTTCGCCGTCGACCTTGTACAGCAGATTCGGAATGGACCGGAAGTCCCTGTTCCCCTGCCGGACCTTGGTGACGAGCTCGGTGACGGGGTCCAACGTGTCGTAACCCTGGACGACGATGTCGACGCTCGGGTATTGGATCAGTTCGTCGGCGTAGTAGGTCGCCGAGATGCCGCCGAAGATGGTGAGCGCTTCAGGGTGCACTTCCTTCACGAGGGCCGCGAGTTCGATCGACCCGTGACAGTGCGCCATCCAGTGCAGGTCGAATCCGAAGATCGGCGCCTCGAAACGCGCGAGGAGTTTCTTCACGTCCATTTCGGGATGCAGGAGCATGAGCGAGGCGACGTTCACGATCTGCGTGTCGAACCCGTTGTCCGCCAAACGCTGCTTTATCGAGAACCAGCCGATCGGGTAAATCTCGTAGACCGAGGTGACATTTACACTGTCGCTGTCGCTCAGATAAGCGAAGAGCATGTCGTCGCGCTCGCGGAAGTCGAAGACGCTGGGCGCGTGCAACAGGAAGAGATCGGATGTGAGTTGCGTTGTCGGCGACTGATCCGCAATAGTCATTCGCGCCCCCTGGCTCACCGTTGACCCAGCAAGATTCACGGTATCCTCCCTGCCGACGGAAATGCTTGTCAAGGGGCGGTCGTCCAGCGCATCAGTTGACCTTGGTTTACCACTTCCTGTCCTGCGCCGGTGGCCCTGATCGGAAACTCGTCAAGCGCTCTGCGGCTACGCGGGAAAATCGGCCACCGCAATATCCCTGGTCAGTTCGTCGGCGCGGGAGAAAGGGCAGCTCCGGGAGCGGTCAGCCACCGGTGTCCGTGACAAGTTCTGAGGCATGGGAACTCGGCGGCCGAATCCGCTGGGAACTCGTTGATCGGAGGCGGGCCGGCGGCGCCGTGTTCACCCGGCGCTCTCCCCCAGGTCGATACGGCGCAGGATGCCGTGCGGGTGGCCGTGCCGCTGCCACTCGCGCGGATACCCCAGGGAGACCTCGTGGAAGGGCACGCCGTCGTGGACGGTGCGGCGCGGGATGTGGAGGTGGCCGTAGAGCACGCAGGCGACGTGGAAGCGTCGATGCCACGTCTCCGTACGCCGGGTGCCGCACCACATCGCAAGGTGCGGGTGGCGCAGCACCCGCGTCGGTTCCCGGACGAGCGGGTAGTGGTTGACGAGCACCAGCGGAACGTCCGGGTCGTCGACGGCCGTGAGCCGGCGCTCCGTCTCGGCGACCCGCGCGGCGCACCAGTCCTCGCGGCTGGCGAACGGGTCGGAGTGCAGCAGGAGTTCGTCGCTGAACGCGAGGCCGGTCTCCTCCGCCACCCGCATGCCCTCGGCCTTGGACGTCGCGCCCTCGGGCAGCCAGGTGTAGTCGTAGAGCAGGAAGAGCGGCGCGATCCTCAGGGGTCCGTGCTCGCCCCGGAAGACCGGATAGGGGTCTTCCGGCGTGACGACGCCCAACCCCCGGCACATCTCCACCAGATGGAGGTAGCGCTCTTCGCCGCGAAGGGTGAGCCCGTCCGAAGGGTGGGTCCACAGCTCGTGGTTGCCCGGTGTCCACACCACCGTGCCGAACCGTTCCGCGAGCATCGCCAGGGTCCGCCGCACCTCGTCGGCGGTCTCCGCGACATCGCCCGCCACGATGAGCCAGTCATCGGGAGACTCGGGCCGCAGGCCCTCAACGAGCGCCTTGTTCCTTCCTATTGCCGCGTGCAGGTCGCTGATCGCGAGCAGGCGACCAGGGGCTTGAACAGCAGTCACAGGCCACACCCTAGTGGCCGGGAACCGCGGTCGGGGGCTGTTCAGGGGAGGCGACTCTTTCCTTGCACAGGGGACTTGCGGGCGGACTCCGCGTCGACCGCCCCCACCGGCCCTCGACCCCGCGAAGGCGGCCTCGCCGAGACCGACCCGGTCGCCTCCGCGATGATCCGCTCCACGGCCTCCCGCACCGTGGGGACATCGGCGATCAGCGCCTGCGCAAGGCCGACGCTCCGGACACCTGCGCCCGGGAGGCGCCGATGTCACACATCGAGTCGCTGTCCTGTCATGAAGGCAGACGGCATCTTCCAGCGGAGCACCCGGCAATGCCGCTCCCCACAGAAACGGAGGCATCGTGTCCGCCGCCTACCTCACGGTCACCATCCTCGGTGCGGTCTTCAACGGTGCCGCCGCCGTGACCTATCTGATCGGCCACGACTATCCCAAGGCCCAGGCGGACTTGAAGGGCCTGCCCCGGAGGTACGTACCGGTACTCGGCACACTGCTGGCAGCGGGCACGACGGGACTGCTGGCCGGGCTCGCCGTGCCGCTCCTCGGGACCCTCGCCGCCTGCGGGCTGGTGCTGTACTTCGTCGGAGCGATCACCGCCCATCTGCGGGTGGGCTCCCGCGACATCGCCGGCGGAACCGTGTTCCTCGCCATCGCGGTGGCCGTCCTGCTCCTGGGGCTGGCCGACCACGGCCCTTGGTGACCCGTGCGGCCGGCTCTCGGGCGCACCACCGCGGCCCGCGTACGCTCGTCGGGCGGGAACCGCGGAACCGCACGCCGGGCGGCGGGCCCGACGACCTGCCCACTCGCCACGCACCTGCCGCAGGCCGGACAGCCACGTTTCCACGTGAGCCCGCTTCCCCAGCACCGATGTCCAGCCCCGGACCTAGCGTCTGCTTCCCGTGTCACCGGTGCGTTGGCTTGAGCCGGGCCCGAACCAGTCGAGGCAGACCACGGTGGCGTCGTCCAGCAGTTCGCCGGCGGTGGCCGCTCGCAGTGCTTGGACCATGGAGCGGACAGCCTGGCGAGGGTGCTGGGCAGCGTCGTGCGCGATCATGGCCGGCAGGTCGAGGCTGCGCGTGTTGCGTTCGAGCATGCCGTCCGTGAGGAACACCAGCCGGTCACCCGGGTGCAGGGAGATCTCCTGTACCCGGTAGCTGTCCTGCCACGGGTTGCCGAAAGGCATGTCCACCTGCGGTTCGACTTCTGCGACGTGCCCGGCGCGGAGCCGCAGGGGCCACGGGTGCCCGGCGTTGACCAGTAGCGCACGTCCATCGGTCAGATCCACCCACAGCATCTGTCCCGTGGCGGTGCCCCCTTGCCCGTACTCGAGCAACGCCCGGTGAGCGGCCCTCGCTTGCTCGGGGAGGGGAAGAGCGGCGCGACGAGTCTGACGGAGAGCGCCGACGACGAGGCTGGCGAGGAGCGCGGACTCCACCCCGTGCCCCATGGCATCGGTGATGGACAGGTGCAGCGCCTGCTCGTCGAGGCTGTAGTCGAAGGTGTCGCCGGCGGTGTCTCCGGCCGGCTCGAGCGCCCCGGCGACGGTCGCCTGTCCGGCTGCCACCGCCAGCGCGGCGGGCAGCAGGTTGTGTTGGATCTCGGCGGCGAGGCTGGGGACCTTGGTGCGCCGTCTCCATTCGAAGAGATCGGTGAAGCGTCTGTTGATGGTCACGACGTAGCTCAGGGCCTGGGCGGCTTGTGCGATGTGCGCCTGCTCGGAGGGGGTTGGTGGTTTCTGCGTGACCAGCTCCAGAACCCCGATCGCATCCCCTCGCGTGGTAACCGGCGCCACCACCAGGTACCCGCCGCGCTCGTACCCGTGGTGCGCGTGCGCGTCGACGATCTGCAGCTTCTGCGTGCGCATCACCTCGTCATGGACCGTGCCCGCGAGCGGGTCGACCGGATCGGGTTTTCCTTCCCGGTCGGTCCATACGGCCGGAAGCCGCCAGAGAGCCTCCCCGGCCAGGTCCGTGATCAGGAAACACACGTCGCGGGCGTCGACCTGTTCGGCCAGGAGGTCAGCCACCGCTGTCACGGAACTGGTCGGTGGCGCCTGCTCCACTGCCCGGAGGATCTCCTGGAGGTTCAACTCGCGAGCTGTCATCACACCGCCACCTTGTCGTCGTCCGCGGATGGGCAACGGCTCAGACAACACCATCGGCGACGAAGGAGCACGCACCCCTCGCCGGACGGCAGCGGACCGGCGCCGACGTGTTTCCCGTTGCGCCGTTGCCCCGGGCCGTCGGCGCGCACGATGGCGTAATGCCCGTTTAGCGTCTCGGCCTTTCCGGAAGCTCTCCACCGCGCAGTCGCCGCGGTCGCGATGTGCGAAGGGAAGCGGTCCGGCTCAGGAGACACGAAATGCAGGGGTTTTCCCGGAAGCCGGGCATCCGTGGCCCGGCGGAGAAAGGGGTCTCCGCTGCGGCCGAGCGCGAGGTCGGCCGCTGGGGAGCGGTGATCTGCGTCGGCGGAGTGGTCTGCCAGGCGCTTCCACCCATGGCCGAGACCCTGGGCCCGGACTTCGAAGAGGTCGACGCGTCGCTCCGGTCCCCCTTCGGGCACAAGCCGCCCGGCGGCGGGTGCGGACACGAGTCCGGGACGCGGGGCTGAACTTGAACGCCCGTACCCCACCGCGTCCGCACTCCGTCGCCGGCGCCGTGCAGAAGTGGCTGCGCGACGCCCGGGAAGCGAAGTCGGCGGCCTGGCAGCGGCTGAAGAGCAGCATGTGGCCCGTCGTGCAGCAGACCGTCGCGGCGACCGTCGCCTGGTGGATCGCCGCGCATTACATCGAACACCATCAGCCGATCTTCGCGCCGATCACCACGATCGTCGCCCTCAACACCACCCGCGGCGGACGCGGCACCAACGCCGTGCGCTTCGTCCTCGGCGTCATCGCGGGGGTTTTCGCCGCCCAGTTGACGGTCGCCGTCCTGGGTCCCGGCTATCTCACCGTGGCGGTAGCCGTCTTCCTCGCCATCCTCGCCGCCCTCCTCTTCGGTGGCGTACGCGTCACCATGGCCCAGGCCGGTGTGAGCGCGATCATCGCCGTGGCCACCGGCAGCAGTACGGGAAGCGACCGGGTGGTCGACGCGGTACTCGGCGGCTCCGTCGCGCTGGTGTTCAGCCAACTCCTGTTCCCGGCACACCCGTTGGCCGCGCTGCGCCGCGCCGAGAGCGCCATCCTCCGCAACCTCGCCCATGCGCTGGCCCTGACGGCGGAGGTCGTGGAGCACGAGGGCTCGCGGGGCTCGGAGTGGACCTGGGAGCACCTGCTCGCCGCGTACCGGCGACTGGTCGATCTCGGTGAGGCGCGCGACAACGCCGACACCGCCGCGCGCCGCTCCCCTCTGTGGTGGGGCCGGCGTCGGCCCATCGAGTGGGAGAGCGCGTACGCGGCCCGCCTGGACCTGCTCGGCAACAGCTGCCTCACCCTCACCCGCACGGCCACGGAGCTGCCGCCCGGGCAACGTTACGCGCTGTCGCCCGTGGTCAGGGAGCTGTCCGACACGCTGCGGTCCCTCGCCGCTTCCCCCGGGGACCGCGACGAGCGCCAACGCGCAGCCGAACGTGCCGTCGCCGTGGCCGCCCGCGTGACCGGTCCTCGTGCGGATCCGGATTCGGACTCCGAGCAGGGGCCCGCGTCGGAGCCCGGCGCCGGCTCGGTTCCGGGGGACCCCGACCCGGGTACGGGCCACGGTTCCAGCCCCGTTCCCGGCCCCGCGCCGGCCGAGGGCGCGGAGCTCCTCGTGGCCCGGGCGGGCGTGCGGATGGTGGTCTTCGACATCCTCGTTTTCGTCGGCGTCGAAGGCGACGCCGACGAGGACGCGGGTGTCGGCCCCGGCACCGGTGCGGGTGCCGGCTCGGACGAGGCGGCGGGAAAGGTACTCAACGGCGCTGCGGACGTGCGCGTCAGCGCCCCGCCCGAGCTGCGCTGGACCGCCCGTCTTCCGTTCCGCCTGCCCTTCAACGGCTGACCCGACGGGAACGGCTCACCACCCGTTCCGCGCCACCTGCTCGACGGCCGCCGATCGCCGTTCGAGGCGCGCGACGTCGCTGCCGCGGTCGATCGGAAGCAGCGTCCGTCCGGCTCCGGGCTGCCGCGCTCCACGAGCCGCACCGTGCCGCCCGTCCGGGCCCGTACCGCTGTGCCGGGTCGTCGGCGCCGCTCGCCGGTGCGGGTGCGACCTGCCGTCCCGCCTCCCGAATTGCGTGGCGGTTCACCGGAGGGGACGCTCGAACGAGCCCTGGGCGGCCGTCGCGGGGCCGGCGGGACCGGGTGAGAGGTGACGGGCATGAAGGCGATCACGGTGGTGCCCGGTGAGCCGGAGCAGGTGCGGGTCGGCGAGGTGCCCGACCCGGTGGAGGACGAGGGGGCGCTGCTGGTCGAGGGCCGGCTGCTGGGGATCTGCGGAACGGACGTCGACATCGTGGAGCACGGCTACGGCAGCCTGCCGCCGGGTCAGGACCACTTGGTGGTCGGGCACGAGTCGCTGGGCGTGGTGCTCGAAGCACCGGAAGGCAGCGGGTTCTCGGCGGGCGACAACGTGGCGGGGATCGTGCGGCGCCCCGATCCCGTGCCGTGCCCTCCGTGCGCGCACGGCGAATGGGACTTCTGCCGCAACGGGAAGTACACCGAGCGCGGCATCAAGGAACTGGACGGTTACGGCTCCCAGCTGTGGCGGATCGAGCCCGCCTACGCGATCCGTGTCAGCCGTGGTGTGGGAGACCGCGGGGTACTGCTGGAGCCGGCTTCGGTGCTGGCCAAGGCATGGGAGCAGACCGACCACATCTTCGCGCGATCGTCATGGCGGCCCCGGACGGCGCTGGTGACGGGCGCCGGACCGATCGGCCTGCTGGCCGCGCTGCTGGGCGTGCAGCGCGGCCTCGACGTCCACGTCCTGGACATCAACGACAAGGGGCCCAAGTCGGCGCTGGTGAGCGACCTCGGCGCCACCTTCCACGCCGGTGACCTCGCGTACACCGGGCTCAGCCCCGACGTCGTCATCGAGTGCACGGGCCACGGCCCCCTGGTCTTCGACCTGGTGAACGCCGCCTGTCCCAACGCCGTCATCTGCCTGACGGGCATGGCCTCGGGCTCGAAACCGTCGCCGTTCGGAGCGGACGAAGTGAACGACACGATGGTCCTCGACAACACGGTGCTCTTCGGCAGCGTCAACGCCGCGCGTTCCCACTACGAGCAGGCAGCGGCAGCCCTGGCCGACGCCGACAGCGACTGGCTCGACCGCCTCATCACCCGCCGCGTCCCGATGGACGCGTTCCCCGACGCGCTCCACAAGACCGAGGACGACATCAAGGTCGTCGTCGACCTGCGCACGTGAGCGTGCCTGCGGCCGGCGGGCCGCCGGAGGCCCGAACGCTGCTCGAGGACGAGCTGCCCACAGCAGTGATCGCCTACGACGACAGGCGCTGACGCGTCGGCAACTCCATACGCTCATGACCGAGCTCGGCGACGGTGCGCACCGCCTCCTCCGGTGGCGGCGAGCCCGACGTCGCCGGGCCGGTGGCCGCTTTCACGCGGCACCTCCGTACAGCGCCGGCCGAGGCTTCAGCTCGACAGCGGTGACGGCGCCCCCGGTCGTCAGCGACTCGACGGCGGCGTCGGTGACGACGGTTGCCGCGTAGCCGTCCCAGGCCGAAGGGCCCGTCGGTTCGCCGCCGGCCCGGACACCGTCGATCCACTCGCGGATCTCGGTGTCGAAGGCTGCTGCGAACCGCCCGGTGAAGTCAGCGAAGATCGCGGTGCTCTCCCGTCCGGCGGCGCGCACTCGCGGGGCCGCAGGGTCGGGCAGTCGGACCAGGCCCTCCTCGCCGACGATCTCGCACTGGATGTCGTAGCCGTACTGGCAGTTGACGAAGACCTCCAGGTCGATCCGGACCCCGCCGGCGGTCTCGAAGAGCATGAACTGGGGGTCGGTCAGGTGGGGGTGGCGCTTACCGGTGGACCGCGGGGCGAGCACCTGCACCGTGGTGATCTCGTCGTCCAACAGCCAGCGCAGCACGTCGATTTCGTGCACGGCGGTGTCCCGGGCCGCCATGTCGGAGGTGTACGACGACTGCGCGGACTTGTTGCGGTGCGCGCAGTGCGCCATGAGCGGCGTGCCGAGGCTGCCGTCGTCGACGGCCTCCTTGAGGGCCCGGTAACCGGAGTCGAACCGGCGCATGAAACCCACCTGCACCAGTCGGCGCCCCGCCGCGTGCTCCGCCTCCACGATCCGCAGACCGTCCGCCGGATCGGTGGCGAGTGGCTTCTCGCAGAGCACCGGCTTCCCCGCGGCGACCGCGGCGAGCACCTGCTCGGCGTGCGCGGGGCCCCAGGAGGCGACGAGCACGGCATCCACCTCGTCGGACTCCACCAGGCGGCGACTGTCGGAGAGAACGGCGGCGCCCTGCGGCGCGACGGACGACGCCCGCTCGCGGTCGATGTCGCTGACGGCACTCACCCGAGCCCCGGGGACCGTGGTGCTCAGCCGGCGTATGTGCTCGGTACCGATCCAACCGGCGCCGATGACTCCCACTCGTACGGTCATGGGGCTTCCCTAAGAATGGTTGGCGGTCCGGGGGGACCGGGTGTGGCTGATG
>NZ_AJTQ01000290.1 GCF_000262345.1 Streptomyces xiaopingdaonensis
CCCGCCAGTCACGCAAGCAGCTTGACTTCATCATTGAGATTCCTTGCATGAGAAGGGGACGCGGACCGCGACCCCGGTGACGACAGACGTACGGGGAAGGGGAGCGGGCAACTCCCCCTCCCTGAAGGGGTGTCGGGGCGGCAGCCGCCCCGAGTGCGGGCTCAGCTGCGCGGCTTGAGGCCCATGCGCCGGCGCGCCTCGTCGGGCGTCGCGACCGTCGCGCCCAGCGCCTCGGTGATCTGCACGGCACGCTCGACGAGTTGGCCGTTGGTGGCCTTCACGCCGCGGCTGAGGTAGAGGTTGTCCTCCAGGCCGACGCGGGCGTTGCCGCCGAGCAGGATCGACTGCGCCACCCACGGCATCTGCATGCGGCCGAGCGCGAAGCTCGCCCACTGGGCGCCCTCGGGCAGCATGTTGACCATCGAGTTGAGCACGCCCGGGTCGGCCGGGGCGCCCCACGGGATGCCCATGCAGAGCTGGAAGACGGTCGGTTCTTCGAGGAGGCCCTCGGCGAGGAGCTGCTTGGCGAACCAGAGCTGCCCGGTGTCGAAGATCTCCAACTCGGGCCGTACGCCGAGCTCCTGGATGCGCTTGGCGCCGGTGCGCAGCATGTCGGGGGTGGAGACGTAGAGGTTGGAGCCGTCGCCGAAGTTGAGCGAGCCGCAGTCGAGCGTGCAGATGTCGGGGAGCAGCTCCTCGACGTGCGGCAGCCGCTCCAGACCGCCGACGAGGTCGGTCCCCTCGAGCTGCTCCAGCGGCCGCTCCGGGTCGATCACCAGGTCGCCGCCCATACCGGCGGTGAGGTTGATGACCACGTCCACGTCGGTCGCCTTCACCCGCTCGACGACCTCCTGGTACAGCCGCGTGTCCCGCGAGGGGGCGCCGGTCTCGGGGTCGCGGACGTGGATGTGGACCACGGCGGCCCCGGCGTTGGCGGCGTCCACGGCCGAGCTGGCGATCTGCTCCGGTGTGACGGGCACGTGCGGGCTGCGCCCGACGGTGTCGCCGGCCCCCGTGAGGGCGGCGGTGATGATGGTGGATTCGGTCAGGGGCATGGTGAACCTTCCGTCGGCGCGGGGGAGTTGGTGCGGTTTTCGGTCGTGCCGGGGCGCGGGACGTGGTGCGGACCGGCTGAAGCGGCGGCCTCAGGCGTGGAGTTCGGTCCGGACGTGGGAGAGCAGCGCGGTGTGCATCTCCTCGGGCGTGGTGCTGTGCTCCTCGCCGTCTCCGGCGAGCACCTGGTTGGCGAGGCCGTCGATGAGGGCGGTGAGCCGCAGCGCGCTGAACTCCGGGTCGATGTCGCGGAGTACGCCCTGCTCGACGCCGCGGCGCAGCACGTCGGCGACGGTCGTGCGCCACTGCCTGTAGTACTCGACGTGGAGCCGCCCGATCGCCGTCGACCTGGCGGCCTGGGCCCACAGGTCCATCCACACGAGCCACTGCCTGCGCTGCTGCGCGGTGCGCGGGGTCTGGAGCGCGATGAGCTGGTGCAGCTCGTCCGCCGCGTCGTCGGCCTCGGCGAGGTGTGCCGCGCGGGAGGCGGTGTCCTCGTCCATGCACCAGCGGACGGCGGCCTCCAGGAGCTCCGCGCGGCCGGGGAAGTGGTAGTGGATGGCGGCCGTGCTGGTGCGGCAGGCGGCGGCGATGTCCGCGACGCGGACGGCGTGGAAGCCGTGCTCCGCGATGAGCCGGACCGTCTCGCGGACGATCTGCAGCGGCCTCCCGCCCTCGGGTGCCGGCCGCGGCTCCGGGGAGCGCGGCGCGGGGAGGACCGGCTCCGGGACGTGCTCGGGGGATGTCCCGGAGCCGGAGCCCAGCAGCCAGGCGGCGTCGACGCCTGCCGCGTCGGCGATCCTGGCGAGCTCGGCGGCGGTGAACCTGCGGCTGCCGCCGAGGGAGCGGGAGAGCTTCGACGGGTCCATCACGATCCGTCTGGCGAACTCCCGCTGGCTGCAGTCCGCCTGCGTGATCACCTGCCGCACGCGCTCGGCCACCTCGCCTCCGATGTCGGCGACTCGGCTGCCCGGCTGGTGCTGCATGGTTCGACACCGTACGGGCGTGATGAGATAACCGCAATACCGATGCGCGGCAGTTGTCCGTATCGCCCCACAATGAACCCGCGAAATTCCTTGCGGAGCCGCGCTGTTGCGCACGTCTCTGACTGACGCATCAGTCAGCCTCAACGCACGGCAGCGCAACGAGCGCCCCGCGCGCACGAAACGGGCGGGGGGGCG
>NZ_AJTQ01000291.1 GCF_000262345.1 Streptomyces xiaopingdaonensis
GCCCGGGGGAGTCGGCGGCGCAGCGCGGCCCGGCGGCACCGGTCTAGGATGTCGGCGCCGCCGCCTTTTCGGCCGGGGGCTCGGGACGCTCGTCGAGCTGCGGTCCCTCGCTCTTCCCCTGCTCCTCGGGGAGCTTGAGGAAGAAGGTGAGCGCGAGGGCGATCAGGTAGAGCACCACGAACGCGATCGTGACGCCCGCCGAGCCGAACCAGGGAAGGAAGAGGCTCGCGATGCCGGGGCCGACGAAGGTCGCGCCGCCCGCGCCGAGGTTGAGGAGCGCCATCGAGCCGCCCTTGTTCTCCGGCGCCATGCTCGGCAGCAGCGCGGAGATCGGCACGAAGCCGGCGAGGGTCGCGCCGTAGAGCATGCCGACGATGATCGCCGCCCAGTAGTAGTCGGGGCCGAGCGCGACGGGGATGAAGTACAGCAGCCCGACGCTGATGGCGCAGCCGAAGGCGCCGAAGCCGGCGATCGTGGTGCGCCAGCCGATCTTGTCGGAGAGGGCGCCGAAGATCAGGTTGAAGAAGATGTTGGTGCCGTAGATGATCGACGTGAGCTGCAGCCACTCGCCCTGCTCGAAGCCGATGTCCTCGGTGAAGACGGTCGGCAGGAAGACGAACATGCCGAACTGCGGCGCCGTGTTGATGACGCGCACGAGGCAGCCGACGACGATGCGCGGGTGCGTCGTCACGATCGAGACGCTGTTCTTCAGCGAGTCCTTGGTGCTGACGTCCGCGGCGCTGACCCGGTCACCGCCGGCGCGCGCCTGCGCGCCGACGAGCGCGACGAGGCCACCGATGACGATCAGCCCGAGTGCGGTCCACAGCGTGCCGAACTCACCGAGCGGCGGGATCATCCAGCTCGCCCAGAGGGCGCCGAGGGTCGGCAGGCCGCCGGTGAACGCGAAGTAGAACCAGCCGACGGCGGTGCCGAGCCGCGCCTTGGAGGCGGTGCCGGTGATCCACACCAGGAAGCCGAAGGCGAAGAGCGGATACCCGAACCCGCGCAGGCCGTAGAAGACCAGCATCAGCGCGTAGTTCTCCGTACCGAGCGCGAAGACCAGGTACAGCACGTCGAAGACGACCCAGACGACGAGGCCGATCCACATCACCCGGCGCGGCCCCCACGACTCCGAGAGCGCCCCGGAGAACCAGGAGGCGAGCATCACGGCGATGCCGTAGACGGTGATGACGTAGCCGGCCTTCACATCGGTGCCCGCACCGTGGTCCGCCATGTACGGAGCGATGAACGCGCTCTCGACACCGTCGCCGATCATGAACAGCAGAACGCCGATGTAGCCGAGCAGCAGGGGCTTGGGAATCCCTATCCGATCCAGCACTCCGGCTGGCGCCGAGGCTGTGTCCGCCATGGCGGTTCCTCCACTCTGAGGTGAACACTTGTTGCAAGTGGAGATACTCAACCCGGCCGACACAAATATCAAGAGGTCTGTTAAGAATCACAGAAACTTTTGTTAAGCGACCTCGGCGACGCGCACATCGGTGAGCTGCCGCATCTCGGCGAGGAGGTCCTTGTCGACGGGGCCCGTCAGGACGACGTGGTCGAAACTGTCGACCCGGTCGAGACGGTGGAGCGCGCTGCGCCCGACCTTGCTGCCGTCCATCAGCAGCACACCCGTCGACCCGGCCTCCCGCATCGCGCGCTTGATCGCCACTATCTCCTGCTCCTGGTGGTAGGTCATGGTGGCGGTCATCGCCGACGTGGAGACGAGCGTGACGTCGACGGAGAAGCTCTCGATCATCTCCTGGGCCGAGAGCCCGAGCCAGGAGTCGTGCGTACGCGAGTACTCGCCGCCGACGCTGATCAGCCGGATGTCCTCGCGGCCGCGCAACTCCTCCGTGATCAGGCGGTAGTTGGTGACGACGGTGAGCGGGCCCACCTCCGGGAGTCTGGCGGCGAGCGCCAGTGCCGTGGTGGAGTCGTCGAGCATGAGGGACATGCCGGGGGAGAGGAAGTCGAGCGCCGCTTCGGCGAGCGCCCGCTTGTCCGCGGTGTGGGTGTGCCGGCGGAAGTCCGAGCTCGACTCGAAGACGGTGGACGGCTGGGCCGAGACGCCGCCGTGGTACTTGCGAAGTATCCCGCGGTCCGAGAGTTCCGTGATGTCCCGGTGGACGGTCATCACGCTGACGCCTGTGAGCTCGGTGAGTTCCGCGACCGTGGCGTCCCCGTGCTCCAACACGTAGTCGACGATGGTCTGCTGTCGCTTCTGGCGCGTGGCGCGTGCGGGCTGGGGCGTCATGTGACCATCCTGCCTGGTGTCGGTCGGCTGCCGTCCGCGGTGTTGACGTCCGCGTCGCGGCGTACTGCCGTGTGGCGGTGACGAATCGGCGGCCGGCCCGTGCGGTGTGCCCGGCGGCGCACCGCACCACGGTTCACAAAGCACACACAAGCTGTACCAGTCAAGCGGTGACAGATAACAGAACCAGTGTTAATTTACTGATACCGCGACGTTAAGGAGTACCGGCCGTGGCCGAAGCAGTGGTGTTTGACATGGACGGAGTGCTCGTCGAGAGCGAGCACCTCTGGGAGGAGGGCTGGGCGGCCTTCGCCGCCGAGCGCGGTGCCCGGTGGGGCGCGGAGCAGACCAAGAGCTGCCAGGGGATGAGCGCCCCGGAGTGGGCGACCTTCCTCACCGAGTTCGCCGGCGCCGGCGACTCCCCGGAGGACACCGAGCGCGCCGTCGTCGACGGCATGGTCGCGGCCCTGGAGGAGGGGCGCATCGAACTCCTCGACGGCGCACGGGAGATGGTGACCGACACGGCAGGGCTCGGCCCGATCGCGCTCGCCTCCTCGGCGCCCCGCAGGCTGATCGACGCCGTTCTCGTCCACCACGGCATCGACCACCACTTCAAGGCGACGGTCTCCAGCGCCGAGGTCCCCCGCGGCAAGCCGAGCCCGGACGTCTACCTCGCAGCCGCCGAGAAGCTCGGCGTCCCGGCGGCCGACTGCTGCGCCGTCGAGGACTCCAGCAACGGCCTGCGTGCCGCCGCCGCTGCCGGGATGCACGTCGTCGCCATCCCCAACCCGCAGTACCCGCCGGCCGAGGACGCGCTCGCCGGCGCCTCCTTCGCGGCCTCGGACCACGACTCCGTCCGCCGCCACCTGCTGTCCCAGCTCAAGGAAGGTGACAGGTCATGACCCGCGTCCTGGCCTCGGGTGACCACTTCATCACCCCCCAGCTCTTCGTCGACGCACTCCGCGAAGCGGCGCCCGGCGCCGAACTGGAGTTCCGTACGCAGCTCACCGGTTGGCCCGTCGAGCCGTTCGGCCCGGTCGGCGGCGTGAAGGAGGCGAGCGGCACGGAGGACCAACTCCTCGAAGCGCTCGGCGACTCCGAGATCGCGCTGATCCAGATGGCGCCGTTCACCGCCGACGTCATCAAGAAGTCCCCGCACCTGAAGCTGATCTCCGTCGCGCGCGGCGGCCCGGTCAACGTCGACGTCGCCGCCGCGACCGAGGCGGGCATCCCCGTCACCTTCACACCCGGCCGGAACGCCGCTGCCGCCGCCGAGTTCGCCATCGGCCTCATGCTCGCCGCGATGCGCCGCATCCCCGTCTCCGACGGCGAGTTGAAGAAGGGCACCTGGCGCGGCGACTACTACAGGTACGAGAACGCCGGCATCGAGCTCGACGGCTCCACCGTCGGCCTAGTCGGCTACGGCGCGATCGGCTCGATCGTCGCGCGGGTGCTGCGCGCCTTCGGTGCGCGGGTCCTCGTCCACGACCCGTACGCGGACGAGGAGAAGGCCGCGGCCGACGGCGTCGAACTCACCGGTCTCGACGACCTGCTGCGCCGCAGCTCCGTCGTGAGCCTCCACGCCCGGGCCACCCCCGAGACCAGGCACCTGCTCAACGGCGAGAACCTCGCGCTCCTCCCCGAGGGCGCCGTCCTCGTCAACTCCGCGCGCGGCGACCTCCTCGACTACGCGCCGCTCCCCGAGCTGCTGGAGTCGGGCCGCCTCGGCGCCCTGGCGCTCGACGTCTACGACGTCGAACCCCCGCCGGCCGACTGGCCGTTGCACCAGGCCCCGAACGTCATCACCACCCCGCACCTGGCGGGCGCCACCCGCCAGACGGCGCACCGCGCCGCCGCCGTGACGGCCGGCGAGGCCGCCCGTTACCTGCGCGGTGAACCGCTGCGCTTCGTCGCCAACCCCGAAGTGCTCCCCGGAGGTTCCTCCTCATGATCATCGGCGTCGACGTCGGCACCTCGGTGACCAAGGCACAGCTCATCTCGCGCGACGGGCGCACCTCGCCCGCGCACGAGGCGCGCAGCACCGTCTACACGCTGCCGGGCAACCGCGTCGAACAGGATCTCGACGAGGTGGTCGGTACGGTCGTCACGGTTGTCAAGGCCGCCGTCGCCGACGCCGATGAGATGCGGCAGCGCGTCGGCAACCCCGAGGAGCCGATAGAGGCCCTCGCCCTCACCGGACAGGGCGACGGCCTCTGGCTCAGGGACGCCGAGGGCGGGCCCGTCGGGCGGGCGCTCTCCTGGATGGACGGCCGCGCCGCCGAGATCCTGGAGCGGTGGACGGCCGACGGCGTCGCGGCCGAGGTCCACCGGCGCACCGGGGCCGGGCTCTTCCCCGGCTCCGCCGCGCCCCTCCTCGCCCACCTCGCGAAGCACGAGCCGGAGCGCCTGGAGCGCGCGGCGGTCGCCGGGTACTGCGTCGACTCGATCGTCCACAGGTTCACCGGACGGATCACGGTCGACGCCTCCGAGGCGTCGCAGCCCTTCCTCGACGTGGCCGCGCGCACCTACGACGAGCGGTCGCTGGAGCTGACGGGGCTCACCGCGCACCGCAGGCTCCTCGCCGAGCCGGCGCCTCCCGGCGCGCTCTTCCCCCTGCTCCCCGAGGTCGCAGCCGAGCTCGGACTGCCGTCCGGACTCCCCGTGAGCGCGGGCCCGTTCGACATCCCGGCGTGCGGATTCGGCTCCGGGCTCAGCGAGCCGGGCGAGGGCAACCTCATCATCGGCACCACTCTCGCCAGCCAGGTGCTCAGCGACGACCCGACCCCGGCGGGCGAGGACGAGCCGGCGGGCATGCTGCTCGCCACCCCGTACGAGGGCCGGTACCTCAAGGTGATGCCGGCGATGATCGGCACCGCAGGGCTCGACTGGCTGCTGAAGATGCTCGGCCTCCGCGTCGAGGAGATCGACGCGCTCCTCGCGCAGTCGCCCATCGGCGCCGGCGGCGTCACCGCGCTGCCCTTCATCTCGACCAGCGGCGAGCGCGCCCCCTTCGTGGACGCCGGCGCACGCGGCAGGTTCGACGGGCTCTCCCCGCTCACCACCCGCGCCGACCTCGTCCGCGCCCTCTGCGAGTCCGTCGCCTACTCGGCCCGGCACTGCCTGGAGACGCTCGGCTTCGACGGCTCCGTCACCGCCTGCGGAGGCGGAACCCGCTCCGGCGAGTGGGACCGCATCTTCGCCGGCGTCCTCGGCCGCGACGTGCACGTACGCGACGACGCCGTCGGGATACGCGGCGCCGCGCAGGTGGCCTGGGAGGCGCTCGGCCGCCCGGTCGACGCGGCCGAGTGGCACGCCGACCGCCGTACCGTGCGGGCCGACCCGCAGGCCGCCGAGGAGTACGAGCGGGGATACGCCGCCTATCTGAGCACCCTCAAGACCGCCCGCGAGAGCTGGTAACTGGAGCCCGACATGACCAGGCTGTTCAACGACCCGGCCCGCTTCACCGACGACATGGTCGCCGGCTTCGCAGCGGCCCACTCCACGCACGTACGCGCCGTGCACGGCGGCGTCGTCCGCGCCGAGCGCCCCGCAGAGCCGAAGGTCGCCGTCCTCACGGGCGGCGGCTCGGGACACTACCCGGCGTTCTGCGGCGTGGTGGGCTCCGGCTTCGCCGACGGCTCGGTGATCGGCAACGTCTTCACCTCCCCGTCCGCGGCGCAGGCGCACTCCGTCGGCCGCGAGGCGGAGAGCGGTGCGGGCGTGCTCTTCCTCTTCGGCAACTACGCAGGCGACGTCATGAACTTCGGGCAGGCCGCCGAGCGCCTCGCGTCCGAGGGGATACCGGCGTCCACCTTCGCCGTCACCGACGACATCGCCTCGGCGCCCAAGGAAGAACCGAGCAGGCGGCGCGGGATCGCCGGCGGGTTCGTCGTCTACAAGACGGCGTCGGCAGCGGCCGAGGAGGGCGCCTCGCTCGACGAGGTGGTCGCCGTCGCCGAGCGCACCAACGCGCGCACCCGCACCCTCGGTGTCGCCTTCGACGGCTGCACCCTGCCGGGCCAGAGCGAGCCGCTCTTCACCGTTCCCGCGGGCAAGCTCCGCCCCCGCCCCGCCTCGGCCTCGGCATCCACGGCGAGCCGGGCGTCAGCGAGTCCGACCTCTCGACGGCCGAGGACCTCGCGCGCACCCTCGCCGAGGGCGTCCTCGCCGAGCGTCCGGCCGAGGCGGGCAACCGCGTCGCCGTGCTCCTCAACGGCCTCGGCTCCACCAAGTACGAGGAGCTGTACGTCCTCTGGGGCACGCTCTCGCGCCTCCTCGACGAGGCCGGGCTCGAACTCGTCCGCCCCGAGGTGGGCGAGCTCGTCACCAGCCTCGACATGGCCGGCTGCTCGCTCACCGTCACCTGGCTCGACGAGGAGCTGGAGCGGTACTGGCTCGCGCCGGCCGACACCCCCTCGTTCCGCCGCGGCGCGCTCTCCGGCTCCGGCGAGCGCAGCGCCGTCGCGGCGCCCGTCGCCGGTGCGTACGCGGGCGGCGCTGCCGAATCGGCGCCGGTCGCGCAGGCGGAGGGCGACGGCGTGCGGACGGCGGAGCGCGCCGTCGCAGCGCTGCGCGCGGCGCACGAGCTGCTCCACCGCGAGGAGGAGGCGCTCGGCCGCCTCGACGCGGTCGCAGGCGACGGCGACCACGGGCGCGGCATGTGCAAGGGCGTCGACGCGGCCCTCGCCGCCGCCGAGCAGGCGCGGGGCGCCGCGCCCGCGCCGCTCTTCGCCGCCGCGGGCGACGCCTGGGCGGCGGAGGCCGGCGGCACCTCGGGCGCGCTCTGGGGCGTCGGGCTCCGGGCCTTCGGCGCCGCGCTCCCCGCCGAACGGGCGCCGGAGGCAACCGAGTTGGCCAAGGGCGCGGAGGCCGCGCACGCGGCCGTGGGCCGGCTCGGCAAGGCGGAGCCGGGCGACAAGACCATGATCGACGCGCTCCACCCGTTCGTGACGGCGTTCACCAGCGCCGTCGAGGCAGGTCGGCCGGCGGGCGAGGCGTTCGGGGAGGCCGTCGAGACCGCGCGGAAGGCAGCGGAGGCGACGGCGGAGCTCAAGCCCCGCCTCGGCAGGGCCCGTCCGCTCGCCGAGCGCAGCGTCGGCACCCCCGACCCGGGCGCCACCTCGCTCGGCATGGTCCTCGGCGCCGTCGCGCAGTGCCTCGCCTGACGGCCGCACCGACCGCAACACCCGCACCACCACGCTCCCCGGAGGAAGAGATGAGCACCGAAACCGCCAACTCCGCGGCGGAGAAGCCTTTCCGCATCGTCGTCGGCTCGGACGACGCGGGACTGACGTACAAGGAGGCCCTCAAGCAGGACCTCCAGGCGGACCCGAGGGTCGCCGAGGTCGTCGACGTCGGCGTCGGCGCGGACGAGCACACCGCCTACCCGCACGTCGCGGTCGAGGCGGCGCGGCGGATCGCCGACGGCCGGGCCGACCGGGCGCTCCTCGTCTGCGGCACCGGGCTCGGCGTCGCGATCAGCGCCAACAAGGTGCCAGGCGTCCGCGCCGTCACCGCGCACGACGTCTACTCGGTGCAGCGCTCGGTCCTCAGCAACGACGCGCAGGTGCTCTGCTTCGGCGAGCGCGTCATAGGGCTGGAGCTCGCGCGGGCGCTCGCCGCCGAGTGGCTGGGGCTGCGCTTCGACGAGAGCTCGGCGTCGGCGGAGAAGGTCGCAGCGATCTCCGGCTACGAGAACTGCTGAACACTCCGACGCAGCAGGGGGCGTGCCCGCGAAGGGTGCGCCCCCTTTCTGCCTGCGGGCGCACAGGCAGGAGCCCCCGCCGCCGGCGGGGGCTCCTTGGGTACTGCGAGTCTGTGGTGCCCGGGCTACGGGCACGGGATGTGCGTACGAGGCGAACAGCGCCGAGAGCTTCCGGCTCCTGCTGCTACTGCGCGATGACGTTCTCCGCCTGCGGACCCTTGGGGCCCTGGGTGACGTCGAAGGTCACGATCTGGTTCTCCTCGAGGGAGCGGAAACCAGTCGCGTTGATCGCGGAGTAGTGGACGAAGACATCGGGACCGCCGCCGTCCTGGGCGATGAAACCGAAGCCCTTTTCGGCGTTGAACCACTTGACGGTTCCGGTAGCCATAAGCCCTCCTTGGGCCTATAAGGGTTGCCCTGCTCCCAGAACCCGCAAGCAAGTCTCTGAAAACGACGAGAGCCCGCGGTCACATGCTCCGCAGGCTCTGTACTGCAAGGAAACCAAACTGCAACTTGGCGCCGAGCGTAGCACGGTGGGCCCGGCTCCGGAAGCCTCGACGATCACCGTCGGCGGCTCGGTGCGCCCCCGTCGGAAGCGCAGGTCACGGCCGCGGGACCGGAGGGCTGTCATCCGCTCGGCCACCCCTGCACGAGACCGTACAGAACTGGGCGTACTCTCCGGAGAGTGACAGCCCAGCCGAGCCAGTCCGGCCGGCCGACCCGTCGGCCCCGCGTCGGACACATCCAGTTCCTCAACTGCCTTCCCCTGTACTGGGGTCTCGTCCACACCCACTCGATACTCGACCTGGACCTCACGAGGGACACCCCCGAGAAGCTGAGCGAGCAGCTCGTCCGCGGCGAACTCGACATCGGCCCCGTCACCCTCGTCGAGTACCTGCGCCACACCGACGAGCTCGTCGCGCTGCCCGACATCGCGGTCGGCTGCGACGGACAGGTCATGTCGTGCGAGATCGTCTCGCGGGTGCCGCTGGAGGAGCTCGACGGCGCGAAGGTGGCTCTCGGCTCCACGTCGCGCACCTCGGTGCGGCTCGCCCAACTGCTCCTCTCCGAGCGGTACGGCGTCGAGCCCGAGTACTACAGCAGCGCGCCCGACCTCGCGGCGATGCTCTCCGAGGCGCAGGCCGCCGTCGTCATCGGGGACCTGGGGCTGCGCGCCTACCTGGGGCACCTCCCCGAGGAGGGGCTGTACGTCCACGACCTCGGCGAGCTGTGGAAGGAGTGGACGGGGCTGCCGTTCGTCTTCGCCATCTGGGCCGCGCGCAAGGAGTACCTCGCGCAGGAGCCCGAGTCGGTGCACGCCGTGCACCGCGCCTTCCTCGACTCGCGCGACCTCTCGATGCGGGAGGTCGGCAAGGTCGCCGAGCACGCGGCGCGTTGGGAGATCTTCGACCCGGCCGTGCTGGAGCGGTACTTCACCACGCTCTACTTCCACCTCGGCGAGCGGCAGTTGGAGGGCGTCACGGAGTTCGCCCGCCGCGTCGGCCCCGACACCGGGTTCCCCTCCGACGTGCGCGTGGAGCTGCTGCAGCCCCGCCACTGACCGGCAACCGCGCGCGCCTGCCGACGGGTTGGGACGTCGGCAGGCGCCGGTGCGTACGCATGTGCGGAGCCCTTTCGTCCGCCGCGCGGGTGAGGACCTAGGGTGTACGCAGACGCGAGGGGGAGTGCAGGCAGATGCAGCCGCTGGGAGCCGACGATCCGTCCGAGATCGGTCCGTACCGCCTCCTGCGCAGGCTCGGTGCCGGCGGAATGGGACGGGTCTACCTGGCGAGGTCGCAGAGCGGCCGTACCGTCGCCGTGAAGGTGGTGCACCCGCACTTCGCCGTCGACGAGCAGTTCCGCAGCCGCTTCAGGCGCGAGGTCGCCTCGGCGAGACGGGTCGCCGAGGCCGCGGGCGAGGACGAGTGGACGGCGCCCGTCCTCGACGCCGACCCGGACGCCTCGGTGCCGTGGGTCGCGACGGGGTACGTCGCGGGGCCGCCGCTGCACAACGCCGTCGACAAGGAAGGGCCGCTCCCCGAGGACACGGTGCGCACCATGGGCGCGCGGCTCGCCCGCGCGCTCCACCAGGTCCACGGGCTCAACCTCGTGCACCGCGACGTCAAGCCGTCGAACGTGCTGCTCACCCTCGACGGCCCGCGGCTCATCGACTTCGGCATCGCCCGGGCGACCGACGGCACCGCCTCGCTCACCGCGACGGGCGCCTCCATCGGCAGCCCCGGGTACATGTCGCCGGAGCAGGTGCTGGGGCGCACCGTCCTCGGCGCCTCCGACGTCTTCTCGCTCGGTGCCGTCCTCGCCTACGCGGCGCGGGGCGAGCCGCCCTTTCTCGGCGACAGCTCCGCGACGCTGCTCTACCGCGTGGTGCACGAGGAGCCGGAACTCGACGGGCTGCAAGGCGAGTTGCACGAGATCGTCACCGCGTGCCTCGACAAGGAGGCCGACCGCAGGCCGGAGCCGGGCGAGCTCGCCGACCGCCTCGCGGGGGAGGTCGGCGGGGGCGTCGGGCCCGTGCCCGGCGGGTGGCTGCCCGGGCCCCTCGTCGAGCAGGTGAGCCGGCACGCCGTGGCGCTGCTCAACCTCGAACTCCCCGACAGAGGCGGTCCTTCCACCGCCTCGGGCCCCGTTGCCTTCACGCACTCCGCCGAGGGCCCGGCCGTCGGCGCGGCGGCGCCCGGCTTCGGGCCGCCCGACCCGGCGTACGTCATGCGGCCCGAGTCCGGTCCGCAGCCGATGGCTGCGGGGGCGTCGCCCGGCCCTGTGCCGTACGCGCCCGTGCCTCCGGGCCGACCCGTGACGAGGGCCGAGCAGAAACGGGCCGAGAAGAATCAGCGCCCCAAGAAGCGCAAGCGCAGGCGGATCGGATGCCTCGTCGCGCTCGCCGTCTTCGCCGCGATCGTGCTGCCGGGCGGCGCCTCGCTCCTGCCGCTGCTACCCGCCTTGGGCGGTGGTGGCGGCGGCAAGCCGCCGCCCGTGGAGAGCGCAGACGAGCAGGTGCCCGAGGACTTCCTCGGCACCTGGAAGGGCCAGGTCACCACCCGCAGCGGTGCCCCGGGCGGCGAGTTGACGGTCACGTTCGAGCAGGGCCAGTACGGCGAGACCGTCGGCGAGGGAAAGGTCGAGCTGCGCGGCCTCGTCTGCGACGGCGAGTGGGAGCTGGTCGAGTCCGAGAAGACCAAGCTCATCACCCGCGACCACGCCGACAACGGGGACAAGCCGCTCTGCAGCGAGGGCGACGAGCCCGAGCACTTCGCGCTCCGCGGCGGCGAGCTCCACTACTCCTCGATGGACAAGGCGGCCGGCAACCCCGAGGGGACGCTCACGAAGGCCCGTTGACGCTGGCGTACGCTGGACGGGTCCCGCAGGAGCCACCTTGGAAAGGGAAGCCGGTGCCGGAGAACGCAGACCTTACGGCGGTACTCGACCGCGCGGCCGCAGGTGGGCGCGTCACCCCCGAGGAGGCTCTGGAGCTCTACCGCCGCGCCCCGCTCCACGCGCTCGGCTCCGCGGCCGACGCCGTCCGCCGCCGCCGGTACGCGGGGACCGAGCACCTGGCGACGTACATCATCGAGCGCAACATCAACTACACCAACGCCTGCGTGACGGCGTGCAAGTTCTGCGCCTTCTACGCGTCGCCGAAGAGCGACAAGGTGTGGACCCGCGACCTCGACGACATCCTCCGCCGCTGCGCCGAGACCGTCGAACTCGGCGGCACGCAGATCATGTTCCAGGGCGGCCACCACCCGGACTACGGCGTGGAGTACTACGAGGAGCACTTCTCCGCGATCAAGCGGGCCTTCCCGCAGCTCGTGATCCACTCGCTGGGGGCCTCCGAGGTCGCGCACATGGCGAAGATCTCGGGCGTCGGCGTGGAGGAGGCGATCACCCGTATCCACGCGGCGGGGCTCGACTCGTTCGCGGGGGCCGGCGCCGAACTCCTCCCGGCCCGCGCGCGGAACGCCATCGCGCCGCTGAAGGAGTCGGGCGAGCGGTGGCTGGAGATCATGGAGACGGCGCACGGCCTCGGCGTCGAGTCGACGACGACGATGCTGATGGGCACGGGCGAGACCAACGCCGAGCGGATCGAGCACATCCGGATGATCCGCGACGTGCAGGACCGCACCGGCGGCTTCCGCGCCTTCATCCCGTACACCTACCAGCCGGAGAACAACCACCTGAAGGGCCGCACGCAGGCGACGCTCTTCGAGTACCTCCGCATGATCGCCATCGCGCGGATCTTCCTCGACAACGTCCCGCACATCCAGGGCTCCTGGCTCACCACGGGCAAGGAGGCAGGCCAGCTCTCGCTCCACTACGGCGCCGACGACCTCGGCTCGGTGATGCTGGAGGAGAACGTCGTCTCGGCCGCGGGCGCCAAGCACCGCTCCGACCGAACCGAGCTGATGGACCTGATCCGCCAGGCCGACCGGGTCCCCGCCCAGCGCTCGACCACCTACGAGCACCTCGTCGTCCACGACGACCCCGCCGACGACCCGGTCGACGACCGCGCCGTCTCGCACCTCAGCTCCACCGCGATCGAGGGCGGCACCGCCCACCCGGAGCTGCGGCTCGTCGACGCCGGCTGACGCGCGGTCAGTCGTTCTCCCGGGCGAGGGCACGCGCGGAGGCAGGCGGGAGCGCGCTGGTCGGCGCCGCCCGCGGACCGGTGGCGAGCCTGCCCGCGGGGCGCGCGGGGGCGTCCGCGACAATGGCCGGGTGAGCCGAGCATCCCTGGACAAGCAACCGACCGACGTCGCCACGATGTTCGACGACGTGGCGGCCAAGTACGACCTCACCAACGACGTACTCTCCCTCGGCCAGGCGCGGTTGTGGCGCCGGGCCGTCGCGCAGGCGGTCGACGCGCGCGCCGGTGAGCGCGTGCTCGACCTCGCGGCCGGCACCGGCACCTCCTCGATGCCGTTCGCCACGGCGGGCGCCTTCACCGTGCCGAGCGACTTCTCGCTCGGCATGCTCGGCGAGGGCAAGAAGCGGCACCCCTGGATGCCGTTCACCGCGGGCGACGCCACGGCGCTGCCCTTCGCCGACGGCGTCTTCGACGCGGTGACGATCTCGTTCGGGCTGCGGAACGTGCAGGAAGTCGACGCGGCGCTCCGCGAGATGCACCGGGTGACGAAGCCCGGAGGGCGGTTCGTCCTCTGCGAGTTCAGCCAGCCGGTGTGGACGCCGTTCCGCACCGTCTACACCGAGTACCTGATGCGCGCGCTCCCGCCGCTCGCGCGGGCCGTCAGCAGCAGCCCGGACGCGTACGTCTACCTCGCCGAATCGATCCGCGCCTGGCCCGACCAACCTGCCATGGCGCGCCGCGTGCAGGAGGCCGGCTGGACGAAGGTGGCGTGGCGCAACCTCACCGGCGGAATCGTCGCGCTGCACCGGGGGTTCAAGGCCGGCGCGTAGACGGCTTCGGCAACGGCCGCCGTTTTGCGGCTCGTTCGGGTGGCGTCGCCGCGTGTCCGCGACCGGCGGAGTGCGGCGGCGTAGCGTGAGGGCGTACCCGCGCCGTGCGCGCGTCCTGCGACGCGGACCTGTCCGACTCGTGCCGCCCGGCCCGGGCGCCTGCTCGAACGCCACGGGGGACCCTTGCCCACGTCCACCTCGCCCTGCCAGGAGTGCGGCACCGCCTCGCCGTCCTCCGCCCGGTACTGCATGGAGTGCGGCACGCTGCTGAGCGGCCGCGAGCCCGCCGACGTTCCACGCCCCGCCGGAGACCGCGATCAACTCGGCTACGACGGCGGCGGATCGGCGGCCGAGGACGAGGAGCGCGGCGCGGGGGATCGGGTGGGCGGGGGCGGCGTGCCCGGGGGTGACGGGGTGACCGGGGGTGACGGGGTGACCGGGGCGTGGTCGGCGGGGTATCGGCCGTCTGCTGCGGTGGGTCCGGGGGACCGACTGGAGGAGTGCGGGGCTGACTTGGGGGTGTCGGTCGGCGCGGGGGTCGTGCCGTCCGATGACGATTCGTCCGGGGAGGTCGAGTGGGGACGGGGCGGGGTTCCGGCGGATCGCGGCGGGGTGCCGGGCGCGGGCGCGGCGCACGACGGGGTACGGGCGTCTGCCGACGGGGGACCGGGGGTGCGACACGCCGCGGTAGGTGCCGACTTGGAGGCGCCTTCCGCCGCGGGTGCGGCGCCGGGGGCGCGTGAGGGGGCTTCGTCCGGGAGCGCCCAGCGCGGATCGGTCGAGGAGGAATGCGCCGGCTCCGAGGGCAGCGCTGGCCAGGAGGTGCCCGGGGGCGAGAGGACGGGCGCTCCGATGGGTGGTGACGGGGCGCCAAAGTCACGGGTGTCCGCTGTTGTTCCCGCTCGTCCTATCGGGCCGCCCGCCCCGCCGGAGCCCGTCGCCGTTCCGCCCCGTCCGGCCGGGCCGCCGGAGTCGCGATCGTCGGCCGCTGTCCCGCCTCGTCCCGCCGGGCCGCCCGTCCCGCCGGCGTCCGCCGCCGTCCCGCCGCCTCCACCGGAGCCGCCGGTCACCGTCGCGGCCCCGTTCCGCCCCGTCGAGCAACCGGACTCGGTCCCGCCCTGCCCCGTCGTCCCCCCGCTGCCGACACACCCCGCGCCCGGCGCCGCCGCGCTCTTCGTCTCGCGGGTGGCGCGGCGGGGCTGGGGTGCTGCGCTGGGGGCCGGTGTCGTGGCGCCGGTCGGGGTGCTCGTGCTCGCCGGTGGCGTATCGGCCTTCGGCGGTGGGGAGTTGGGGGAGGTCGGCTGGGTCGCACGTCTCCGGGTGTGGCTCGCCGTGCTGCTCCAAGGAGTCGGGGGAGACGTCTCCGTGCGGTACGGCGACTCCTTCGCGGGAGTCCCGCTCGGTGGGGAGGTCTCGCTCTCGTCGACGCCGCTGGCGGTCACCGCGGTGTGGGTGCTGCTGACGGTGCTCGCCGCACGTGGCGCGTGCCGGAGGAACGCGGTCGGCACGGCAGCGGAGACGGCGCTGCGAGTCGGCGCGGTGGCGGCAGTCGCCGCGTGGGCGCTGGCACTGTTCGCCCGACCGGTGGTTGACGGGGCGGAGTTGCGCGGGGCTCCGTGGTCGGTGCTGCTCTGGTCGTTCGTGCTGACGGGCGGCGCGGTGCGGGTCGCGCTCGCGAGGCGGCCCGCCGCCGAGCGTCCGGCGGCGCGGATGGTCCACGGCGTCGCGGGCGGAGCCGGGGCCGGGCTGGTGGGCGCCTCCCTCCTCGCCGGGGTCTCGGTGTTCGGGTATCTCCTCGTGACGCAGCGGGAGTTGGGCGCCGAAGGTGCCGTCGCGCTGTTCCTCGTCCTGCCCAACCTCGGATTGAACGGGCTGGCGCTCGCCTGGGGGGCCTCGCTCCACGCCTCGTCCGTGCTCCCGGGGCTGGAGCTGGAGCGGCGGAGCCTCGACTACGCGCAGGCCGGCGACGCCGCCTCCTGGGCGCCGTTCGCGCTCGTCGTACTCGGCGTCGCCTGCGCGCTGCTCGTCGGGCTCGCATTCGCGCGGCGTTGCCGAGAACGCACCGAACAGCTCCTCGGCGGGGGCCTGTTCGTCTGCCTCCTCCTCGCCGCGACGGCGGTCGCGGGCGCCCGGGCGACGGCGTCCCTCGGCGGCGGGACCGCACCGTACCCGGGAGAGGAGGCGCGCGGGGAGTTCGGCGCCGCGCTCGACGAACTCCTCCTCGCGTCGCTGCTGTGGACGCTGCCCGCCGTACTGCTCGCACCGTGGCTCCTGCGAGCCGCCCGCCGCCTCCGCCCGAACCCGACGTCTTCCGACGGTACTTGCACCATCGGAGGCGACCCGCCGCCAACCGGCAGGCCGCTCGCGCGGACCGCCGCCTGGACGGCCGCCGCCTTCCTCGCCGGCGGCGCGCTCACCGCAGGGCTCCTTTCGGACTCCCAGGACCCCGACGTGCGCCCCGGCGCCCCACGCGCCTCCGACCCCGAGGAGACGCCTCCCGCCCGCGACGCCGAGCCCCCGGGCTCGTCCCCCGCCGACCCGGAGGACGACGCGAAGCCCCCGCCCCCGCCCGGCACCGCCGCGCCCCGGCCCGCCGAGCTGCCCGACGGGTTCTCGCTCCGGCGGGACCCGGCCGGGTTCACCGTGGGCGTCATGGACGGCTGGGAGCGCACCGTCGAGGGAACGCGGACCGACTTCGCGCCGCCGACCGGGCCCGAGCGCCTGCGGATCGGCGTCGTCGAGGACGCCGGTGCCTCCCCGCTGGAGGACTTCCGCGCCCTGGAGGAGCAGGCGCAGCACCGCGAGGGCTACGAGCGGCACGAGCTGCGGGCCGTCACCTTCCGCGGACGTCCGGGCGCCCGTTGGGAGTTCAGCCACACCGACGAGGAGTCGGGCCGTCGCCTCCACACCGTCGATCAGGCGTACGTCGCCGAGGACGGAACCGGGTACAGCGTCCGCTTCGAGGGCCGCGCCGAGGAGTGGGACCCGCGCGAGGACGTCGTCTTCAGCACCGCCCTCCACACCTGGGAGGTGCCGGGCGCCGACGGCTGAACCGGCGCCGCACCCCTTCGGCGCGGCCCGGGTGCGGCTGCATAGACTTGCCGCGTCCACTTCGGACCGTGTCCCCTGCGCGGACACGCCACGCCTAGCCTTGCGGGAGTCCTCGTGCCCGAAGCCCACCCGAAGCCGGCCTCCGAGCGGACCGCCGATGTGATCGTCGTCGGCGCCGGGCCCGCCGGTTCAGCCACCGCCTACCACCTCGCCCGCTCCGGACTCGACGTGCTCCTGCTGGAGAAGACGGCGTTCCCCCGCGAAAAGGTCTGCGGGGACGGCCTCACCCCGCGCGCGACCAAGCAGCTCCTCGCCATGGGGATGGACGTCTCCGAGGAGGCCGGCTGGCTGCGCAACAAGGGCCTGCGGATCATCGCGGGCGGCCACCGCCTCCAGATGGACTGGCCCGAACTCGCCAGCTTCCCCGACTACGGCCTCGTCCGCCGCCGCGACGACTTCGACGAACAGCTCGCGCGCCAGGCCGAGAAGGCGGGCGCCCGCCTCCACGAGCGCTGCAACGTCGGGGAGC
>NZ_AJTQ01000292.1 GCF_000262345.1 Streptomyces xiaopingdaonensis
GATCCTCGACCCGCGCACGGGCCGAATCACCGGTGTGCACGCCAAGTTGGGCGGCCCCGGGGTGCGCAGCAAGGACACGACCCCGGTGACCTTCCACGCGCCGCTCGTCGTCGCGGCCGACGGCAACTCCACGCGGCTCTCGCTGAAGATGGGACTGCATCGCAGGGAGGACCGCCCCATGGGCGTCGCGGTGCGCACGTACTTCAACTCGCCCCGGCACGACGACGACTACCTCGAGTCCTGGCTGGAGCTCTGGGACCGCCGCGGCGCGCAGGACAAGCTCCTGCCCGGCTACGGCTGGGTCTTCGGGATGGGCGACGGCACCAGCAACGTCGGGCTCGGCATCCTCAACACCTCGTCGGCGTTCGGGGAGTTGGACTGGCGGGAGATCCTCAAGGCGTGGTGCGCCTCGATGCCGGAGGAGTGGGGCTACACCCCGGAGAACATGACGGGCGCGATCCGCGGCGCCGCGCTCCCCATGGCCTTCAACCGGCAGCCGCACTACACGCGCGGTCTGCTGCTCGTCGGCGACGCGGGTGGGCTCGTCAACCCGTTCAACGGCGAGGGGATCGCGTACGCGCTGGAGTCGGGCGCCATCGCCGCCGAGACGATCGTGCAGGCGCACGGGCGCAGCACCGCCTCGCAGCGCGAACTCGCCCTGCGCTCCTACCCGAAGATCCTCAAGGAGACCTACGGCGGGTACTACAACATCGGCCGCGCCTTCGTGAAGCTGATCGGCAACCCGAAGGTCATGAAGCTCGCCACCGAGCGCGGACTCTCCCACCCGCTGCTGATGCGCTTCACCCTGAAGCTCCTCGCCAACCTCACGGACCCCAGGGGCGGGGACGCGATGGACCGGATCATCAACGGCCTGACGAAGGTCGCGCCCAGGGCGTGAGCCATCGGCCCCGCGCGGACGCCGAGTTCGGGCGCGGGGGCGTTCGGCCGGTGCGCGCTCCCGGCGTGCGGGTGCTGCCGCGCGGGCGGAGGCGCGTGTCGTGGGCGCGCGTCGTGCGTGTGGGCGACTGCGGGGCGCATGCGGGCTGTTCGCGCTGTGGGCCTGCATTGCGCGCTGTGGGCCCGCCTCGCGGGCGTGCGACGTCATGGACAGCGTCCGTATCGGCCGCTGGGCGGCTTCAGCGCGCTTGCGGGCGCGGAGAGCAGCCGGCCCCCGGCACGCTCTCGGGGGCATGAGCGTGGCGGGGGGCCGGAGTTCGGGCGGGCGGTTCGGTCAGAGGACGCGGACCGCGCCGGTCGGCTGGTCGTAGCTGAGGTCGCGCTCGACGACGCCTGTCGAGGAGTTCTGGGCGCCGATGAACTTGCCGTCGCCCACGTAGACGGCGACGTGGTACGCGCTGCCCGAGCCGCCCCAGTAGAGGATGTCGCCCGGCTGCGCGGAGTCGACGGAGACCTGGGTGCCGGTCGACGACTGCTGCTGGGACATCCGCGGGAGGTCGATGCCGACCTGCTTGAACGCGGCCGAGGTGAGCCCGGAGCAGTCGTAGGAGGAGGGACCTGTCCCGCCGGCGACGTACGCCTTGCCGACCTGGGCGCGCAGGAAGCTGAGGACCTCGGCGGCGGAGCCGCTGCCGGTCTCGGTCGAGGGGGACGTGGACTGTCCCGAGTCGGTGGCGGAGCCGAGCGTGGTCCGCTCCGAACCGCGGTCCGCGCGGGCCTGTTCGGCGCGCTCGCGCGCCTCGGCCTTCTTCGCCGCCTCGGCGCGCTTCTTCGCCTCGGCCTTCTGCTTCGTCTCCTTGGCTTCCTTGTGGGCCGCAGCGGCTGCCTTCTCCTGGGCGGCCTGGAGTTCGTACCGCTCGGCAGAGGTCTCCATCGAGTCGACGGCCTGCTGGGTGGAGCTCGCCAGCTCGCCGGTGAGGGCGGGCATCTCGACGGTCTCCGACGCCTTGCCGGCGCCGCCTGCCTGCGACTCGCCGTCCGCGACGGCCGGGGCGGCTGCCGCGGTGAGGGCGATGGTGCCCATGACGCCACCCGTCATGCCCGCGCGGAGTGCCTTCGGCATCTTCCTCTCGCGGGGCTTCCGGTGGCTGGGGATCTGAGCTTTCGGGGACATGGCTGCAATGCCTAGCAGGCGTGAATCCCGGTGCTCAAGAAAGGTGGAATGCGCCACACCCGACGCGTACACGGCCAGTTGGGGCCTCTCGGAGACCGTTCGGCGCGCCAGCGGAACCGTGATCATTGCCCAACTACGCCGCTGTGACCACGTAGTTGCCCGCAATGCCGGAGTCGTACCGATCGACTACCACGGGTCTCGTGGGGCACGCAAAGGTGGCAGTGGCTGACGTGAATCTCGGTGGCTGAGGTCACAGCGCACATCCGAACTCTTCCCCCGAAAAGGGCAACTGGTGCCAACTCGCGGTTACCGGGGCATCAAGGTGCGCTCGATCGCCTCCGTCTGCGCTCCGCCTGCCCGGTTCGCCTCCCTCTATGCGTCTCCGGGGTGGATTGCTCGTCCGACGGTTCCGTGAAGGGACGGCGGGCACCGCGTGAAGGCCGGACGCGGCCCGGAGGTTTGGCCTCCGCGCCGGGGGAACCCGGGGGCTGAGGTGATCCCCATGCCCGAACCCGGCAGCAAGAGCTACGACATCCAGCGGTCCCGCCGCCGCAAGGAGGCGAAGGACGAGTCGGGCGCCTCCGGGCAGGAGGCGAACGAGGAAGCCAAGCAGGACCTCGAGAAGGACCCGCACTGGCGCCCGTCCGGGCCGCGGAACGAACGCGGGAGGGGGCCGAAGGGGGAGCGGGGCTGAGGGGGCTTGCGGTCCGGTGCCACGGCACCGTGAGCTGAAGCGCCGGCTCCGTAGCCCTGTGCGTGAACGGTCCGCACAGTGGCTATCGACGGGCTGTGGCGATCAGCGTCCCCACTTCGCGATTGCCGGGAGGCGGCAGGACTCGCGCGGAGACGTGGGTGAATCCGGCGCGCTTCAGCATGCCCTCCCACGCCTCGGGCGGGTACTGGTAGCGGTGGATCCGAAGCTCCGAGTCGCGGCCCTCCAGCCACTTGCCGCGCATGAGTTGAGGACCGTGGACGTCACCGGGCGCGGCGTGCGCCACGACGAACCGGCCGCCGTCGACGAGGCGGCGGCACACCCGCGGCAGCAGCTCCTCGGGGTCGACGAACCAGGCCGCACCCCAACAGGAGAACGCCGCATCGAACGTCTCCTCGCCGTGGTCGAGCCATGCACACGCGTCGGCCTCGACGAGTGCGAGCCCGGGCAGGTCGACCCACCAGTTGCGGGCCCGTGCGATCTGAACGGGCGAGAAGTCCAGCGCGGTGACCCGCGTCCCTCGCCGTGCGAGATAGGCGGCCTCGGCGGCGGGCCCACAGCCGAGCTCCAGGACGCTCGCCGGGGAACCGAGGAGTTCAGGACCGGGCCCGTGGCCGGGGAACTGGGACCACTGGAACAGGTCGGCGGCGGGGCGTTCGACGCGGCCGGGCTGGTACTTGTCCCAGTACTCGGGCAGGGACATCGGAAGACGGTCGGCGGCGGGCTGCATGGTGACTCCCCGGTGGGTCGGTGGCGAGCCGGAATGTAGCCCCAACCACACCTGCGCCAGGCCGCGTTGGCATGAAATGACCCGGACGTGACCGCTCACGTCCGGGCCGTGTTTCCCCCGGTTCAGCGGATCAGTGGCAGTTCGCCCCCGGATGGCAGGGACCGCACTTGCCGTAGTCGTGCTCCCACAGCGGCCAGTCCACTGCGAACCCGTTGGCGTGGAGGATGCGCGCCGTGCGCTCCACCGAGCCGTCGTGCTTGACGCGCTCACCCTCGCCCGCGCCGAAGCCCTCACCGACCCCTGGGGCTGCCGCCGCCCGCGCGACGGATGTCCTCGACCGCATCCCGCCCGCCCGGCTGCGCTCGACGTCCCGGCAACGCCTGACCGCACTGGATGCCGTGCTCGCCACGGCCTCCGCTTCGGTCGTCGCCGATCTGCGGGAGCGGGTCCGCGCGTTGCCTGCGGCGATCGATCCTCACGGCGGTGGCACTGCGTAAGTCCCGAGCTGAAGTTGGCACCAGGAAGCCCCTGGCACGGCCAGGACTTACCCGTGTCAGGGGCTTCGGATGCCAGGGTCAGACGCCGTCGAAATCGCCGGCCTTGCGCACAGGTTGGTACGAACTCCCGGGTGGGCCGGGCCCGTTCGACCTGCGGTGCGGAGACCGCGTCCAGCACGGCGGACGTTGGGTCACCGTCGTCGACCTCTACTCGCCCGGCAGCAGCGGCCGGGGGCGTGTCCTGCACCTCGACGACGGCCGCCTTCGCCTTCTCCGGCCTGCCGAACGTCTGGCGGTCTCCCGCCGAGCCGTCGGCCGCTGAGACTCCGCTCGGGCCCGGTGCCTCCTTGTCCCGGGTCCGAGCGGGCAGCGCCCGCCCCGCTGCACCGTCAGGACAGCGGGGCGGGGGCCCACCGTCCCGCTGCCCGGGCCGACCCACAGCCGAGCGGCGTCATCGCACGTTTACTCGGGTTCCCCCTTTCAAGCGTCAATTCCCCCCGCACCACCTTGTGTTGACGTTCACGAGTGCACGAAAGTGCGCTCTTCCGGGCGGGGGGTCGCCCGGGTGTGCAGTGATCGAAGGCTCCGGTGTAGCGGCCACTTACCATCCTCTGTTGTCCAGCGCGAATTTGCCTATGCCGACAACTGCTGCTAAGCAAACGGGCTTTGCGCGGCCGTATGCACCGTGGATGATCACCGCAGGTGATCATCCACGGTCTTTGCGTATGAAGATCGTTAAGTGGTTGCTGAACTGAGAACGCGTCAGGTGGTGGAGATCACAAAGGCATTGGCGTACCCCGTGTCGCAGATCACAGAGCACCGGGCTTAGGATGCCTGCGAAGAGGGCTTGTGAACTGCCTCACATAGGAGCGATCTTCTATGCGCGGACGTGCTCAGCGGTCGAAGGGAAGGAGCGGGGAGCGGTGAACGCCTATACGCCAATCCTTGTACTGGGAGCGCTCGGAACGCTTTTCGCGGTCGGCTCCGTGGCGGTGGCCGCGCTCGTCGGGCCGAAGCGGTACAACCGCGCCAAGTTGGAGGCGTACGAGTGCGGGATCGAGCCGACGCCGCAGCCGGAGGGCGGCGGGCGCTTCCCGGTGAAGTACTACCTCACGGCGATGCTCTTCATCATCTTCGACATCGAGATCGTCTTCCTCTATCCGTGGGCCGTCCACTTCGACTCGCTCGGGATGTTCGGGCTCGCGGAGATGCTGGTCTTCGTCGCCCTCATCGGCATCGCCTACGCCTACGACTGGCGCCGGGGCGGCCTGGAATGGGACTAGGGGCAGAACGGGCGCCGAGGGTCGCGGGGCCGCCGGCCTCGGCGCCGCATCCGGAACCGACGCGAGCCGCGGCACCGGCGGCACCGGCGAGAGGGGCGATCTGAATGGGACTCGAAGAGAAACTTCCGAGCGGCTTCCTGCTCGGCACCGTCGAGCAGTTGGCCGGGTGGGCGCGCAAGTCGTCGATGTTCCCGGCGACCTTCGGGCTCGCCTGCTGCGCCATCGAGATGATGACGACCGGTGCGGGCCGCTACGACCTGGCGCGGTTCGGCATGGAGGTCTTCCGCGGCTCCCCGCGGCAGGCCGACCTCATGATCGTCGCGGGACGGGTGAGCCAGAAGATGGCGCCGGTGCTGCGGCAGGTCTACGACCAGATGCCGAACCCCAAGTGGGTCATCTCCATGGGCGTCTGCGCCTCCTCGGGCGGGATGTTCAACAACTACGCCATCGTCCAGGGCGTCGACCACGTCGTCCCCGTCGACATCTACCTCCCCGGCTGCCCGCCCCGGCCGGAGATGCTGATGGACGCGATCCTCAAGCTCCACCAGAAGATTCAGGGCGGCAAGCTCGGCGTGAACCAGCAGGAGGCGGCGCGCGAGGCCGAGGAGGCCGCACGCAACGCGCTGCCGACGATCGAGATGAAGGGGCTGCTGCGATGAGCGCGGCGAGCGGCGAGCCGCGGGAGGACGCCCCCGCCGAGGAGCCGGCCCGGCGGGACGAGGCGGGCGAGGCGATCGCCGTCCGCCGCGGCATGTTCGGCGCCAACAACGGCGGGGACACCACCGGTTACGGCGGCCTCGTACGCACCGTCCGCCTGCCGGGGCCGAGCGAGCGCCCCTACGGCGGTCCGCGAGGGCGCACGGGGCACGGCGAGTTCGACGAGGTGGCCGACGAGTTGGAGGGCGCCCTGGAGGAGCAGGGGCTCGCACCGGCCGAGGTGATCGAGAAGACCGTCGTCGACCGCGGCGAAGTCACCTTCCACATCGCCCGCACGCACCTGCCGGCCGTGGCGCGGACGCTCAGGGACGACCCGGCGCTCCGCTTCGAGCTGTGCACCGGCGTGAGCGGGGTGCACTTCCCCGGGGACGCGGGCCGCGAGCTGCACGCCGTCTACCACCTGCGGTCGCTCACCCACAACCGCCTGATCCGGCTGGAGGTGAGCGCGCCCGACGCCGATCCGCACGTCCCCTCGATCGTCGACGTGTACCCCACCAACGACTGGCACGAGCGGGAGGTCTACGACTTCTTCGGCCTGCTCTTCGACGGCCACCCGGCACTCACCCGGATCATGATGCCGGACGACTGGCAGGGCTTCCCGCAGCGCAAGGACTACCCGCTCGGCGGCATCCCCGTCGAGTACAAGGGCGCCCAGATCCCGGCTCCCGACCAGCGGAGGTCGTACAGCTGATGTCCAACACCCAAGCCACGGCGGGAATCCGCGAGACGACCGAGGGCCCGGTCTACGACGTCACGGGCGGTGACTGGGACCGTATCGCCGAGGAGATCGCCAAGAACGACGACGAGCGCATCATCGTCAACATGGGTCCCCAACACCCGTCCACACACGGGGTGTTGCGGCTGATCCTGGAGATCGACGGCGAGACCGTCACCGAGGCGCGGTGCGGCATCGGGTACCTCCACACCGGTATCGAGAAGAACCTCGAATACCGCACCTGGACCCAGGGCACGACCTTCGTGACGCGGATGGACTACCTCACGCCGTTCTTCAATGAGGCGGCCTACTGCCTCGCCGTCGAGCGGCTCCTCGGCATCGAGGACGACGTCCCCGACCGCGCCAACGTCATCCGCGTACTGATGATGGAGCTCAACCGGCTCTCCTCGCACCTGGTCGCCATCGCCACGGGCGGCATGGAACTCGGCGCCACCACGGTGATGATCTTCGGCTTCCGGGACCGCGAACTCTGCCTCGACCTCTACGAGTTGATCACCGGGCTGCGGATGAACAGCGCCTACATCCGCCCCGGCGGCCTCTCGCAGGACCTGCCGGCCGGGTCGGTCGACGCCGTCCGCGAGTTCGTCAAGAAGATGCGGAAGAACCTCGTCGAGTACGACAAGCTCTGCTCGGGCAACCCCGTCTTCAAGGCCCGCCTGAAGGACATCGGCCACCTCGACCTCTCCGGCTGCATGGCCCTCGGCATCACAGGACCCGTCCTCCGCTCGGCCGGCCTCCCGCACGACCTGCGCAAGGCGCAGCCGTACTGCGGCTACGAGAACTACGACTTCGAGGTCCCGACGACCGACACCGCCGACTCCTACGGGCGCTTCCTGCTGCGCCTCGAGGAGATGCGCGAGTCCCTGCGCATCATCGAGCAGTGCGTCGACCGCCTGGAGCCGGGCCCCGTGATGGTCGGCGACAAGAAGATCGCCTGGCCGGCCCAACTCGCCCTCGGTCCCGACGGCCTGGGCAACTCGCTCGACCACATCAAGAACATCATGGGCACCTCCATGGAGGCGCTCATTCACCATTTCAAGCTGGTCACCGAGGGGTTCAGGGTCCCACCGGGCCAGGCGTACGCGGCGGTCGAGTCGCCCAAGGGCGAGCTGGGCGCACACGTCGTCAGCGACGGCGGCACCCGTCCCTACCGGGTGCACTTCCGCGACCCGTCGTTCACCAACCTGGAGGCCGTGGCCGCGATGTGCGAGGGCGGCATGGTCGCCGACGTCATCGTGGCGGTCGCCTCCGTCGACCCGGTCATGGGAGGCGTCGACCGATGACGGACGCGAGCAAGGAGACCGCACGGGAGGGGGCCGGGGCGGCTCCCAGCCCGGAGCCGCCGATCCTCGGCATCCCGAAGATGCCTCCGCCCGACTACCCGCCCGAGGTGCGCGAGCGCCTCACCGCCGACGCGAAAGAGATCGTCGCGCGCTACCCGGACAGCCGCTCCGCGCTGCTGCCGCTGCTCCACCTCGTGCAGTCCGAGGAGGGCCATGTGACGCGCACGGGGCAGCGGTTCTGCGCCGAGACGCTCGGGCTCACCACGGCCGAGGTGAACGCGGTCGCCACCTTCTACACCATGTACCGCCGCAAGCCGTCGGGCGATTACCAGGTCGGCGTCTGCACCAACACCCTCTGCGCGGTCCTCGGCGGCGACGCCATCTTCGAGCGGCTCCAGGAGCACCTCGGCGTCGGCAACAGCGAGACGACGGAGGACGGCAAGGTCACGCTGGAGCACATCGAGTGCAACGCGGCGTGCGACTACGCGCCGGTCGTGATGGTCAACTGGGAGTTCTTCGACAACCAGACCCCCGACTCGGCGACCGAACTCGTCGACGAACTCCGCGCCGGGAGCCGCGTCGAGCCGACGAGGGGCGCCCCGCTGTGCACCTTCAAGGAGACCGCCCGCATCCTCGCCGGCTTCCCCGACACCCGGGAGGGCGCGGTGGAGGCGTCGGGCGGTGCCGGGCACGCCTCGCTCGCCGGGCTGCGGCTCGCCAAGGGCGAGGCGCCGCCGGCCGGTGAGCGGGTGGTCGCCCCGCGCGACGCAGAGGAGGGGGAGTGATGTCGGTGGAGACCCAAGTCGACGAGACCAGCCCGTCGGGGCTGCTCTCGCCGGTGCTCTCGGCCTTCTGGGACGAGGCCGAGCCCTGGACCATGGCCACCTACCGCAGGCACGGCGGCTACTCCGCCGTCCGCAAGGCCCTGGAGATGGACCCGGACGACCTCATCGCCTACGTCAAGGACGCGGGCCTGCGCGGCCGCGGCGGCGCCGGCTTCCCGACGGGCATGAAGTGGCAGTTCATCCCGCAGGGCGACGACAAGCCGCACTACCTCGTCGTCAACGCCGACGAGTCGGAGCCGGGCACCTGCAAGGACATCCCGCTGCTCTTCGCCAACCCGCACTCGCTCGTCGAGGGCATCGTCATCGCCTGCCACGCGATCCGCTCCTCCCATGCATTCATCTACCTCAGGGGCGAGGCCGTGCCCGTGCTTCGCCGGCTCCACGAGGCGGTGCGCGAGGCGTACCAGGAGGGGTACCTCGGCAAGGACGCGCTCGGCCCCGGCCGCGACCTGGAGCTGACGGTGCACGCGGGCGCCGGCGCGTACATCTGCGGGGAGGAGACGGCGCTCCTCGACTCGCTCGAAGGCCGCAGGGGCCAGCCCAGGCTGCGCCCGCCCTTCCCCGCCGTCGCCGGTCTGTACGCATGCCCCACAGTGGTGAACAACGTCGAGTCGATCGCCTCGGTTCCCGCGCTGATCGAGCGGGGCAAGGAGTGGTTCCGCTCGATGGGGAGCGAGAAGTCCCCCGGCTTCACCCTCTACTCCCTCAGCGGGCACGTCGCCCGCCCGGGCCAGTACGAGGCGCCGCTCGGCATCACCATGCGTCAACTCCTCGACGCCACGGGCGGGATGCGCCCGGGGCACCGGCTGAAGTTCTGGACCCCCGGCGGCTCCTCCACCCCGATGCTCACCGACGAGCACCTCGACACCCCCCTCGACTACGAGGGCGTCGGCGCCGCCGGCTCGATGCTCGGCACCAAGGCGCTCCAGTGCTTCGACGAGACCACCTGCGTGGTGCGCGCCGTCACGCGGTGGACCGAGTTCTACGCGCACGAGTCCTGCGGCAAGTGCACGCCCTGCCGCGAAGGGACTTACTGGCTCGTCCAGTTGCTCCGCGACGTCGAGGCGGGCAAGGCGTCCAGGGACGACCTCGCGAAGATCGAGGACATCGCCGACAACGTCAACGGCAAGTCCTTCTGCGCCCTCGGCGACGGCGCCGCCGCGCCGATCTTCTCCTCGATGAAGTTCTTCCGCGAGGAGTACGAGCAGCACGTGACGGGCGGAGGCTGCCCCTTCGACCCCGCGCACTCCACCGCCTGGGCCGACCGGCCGGGCTCCGCCCACCTGGAGGTGAACGCGTGACCGCGCCCACCGCGCCTGCCTCCACGGGGGGCGGGCAGCCGGAACCGCCGCCGGAGGATCTGGTCACCCTGACCATCGACGGCGCCGAAATCTCCGTGCCCAAGGGCACGTTGGTGATCCGCGCCGCCGAGCAGCTCGGCATCGAGATCCCCCGCTTCTGCGACCATCCGCTCCTCGACCCGGCGGGCGCCTGCCGCCAGTGCATCGTCGAGGTGGAGGGCCAGCGCAAGCCGATGGCCTCGTGCACGATCCAGTGCACGGACGGCATGGTCGTCTCGACGCAGCTCTCCTCGCCCGTCGCGGAGAAGGCGCAGCGCGGCGTGATGGAGCTGCTCCTCATCAACCACCCGCTCGACTGCCCGGTCTGCGACAAGGGCGGGGAGTGCCCGCTCCAGAACCAGGCCATGTCGACGGGGAGCGCCGAGTCCCGGTTCGAGGGGCAGAAGCGGACCTTCGCCAAGCCGGTGCCGATCTCGCCGCAGGTCCTCCTCGACCGTGAGCGGTGCGTGCTCTGCGCCCGCTGCACCCGCTTCTCCCAGCAGATCGCCGGCGACCCGATGATCGAGCTGCTGGAGCGCGGCGCCCTCCAGCAGGTCGGCACGGGCGAGGACGAGCCCCTCGAGTCGTACTTCTCGGGGAACACCATCCAGATCTGCCCGGTGGGCGCCCTCACCTCCAAGGCGTACCGGTTCCGCTCCCGCCCGTTCGACCTCGTCTCCTCGCCCTCGGTCTGCGAGCACTGCGCCGGCGGCTGCGCGACGCGCACCGACCACCGGCGCGGCAAGGTGATGCGCCGCCTCGCCGCCGCCGACTCCGAGGTGAACGAGGAATGGCTCTGCGACAAGGGCCGCTTCGGCTTCCGCTACGCCCAGCAGACGGACCGCCTCGACCACCCGCTGGTCCGCGGCGAGGACGGCGAACTCGCCCGCGCGAGCTGGCCGGAGGCGCTCGCCGCCGCCGCTGCCGGGCTCGCCTCGGCCGGGAGCACGGGCGTCCTCACGGGCGGCCGGCTCACGGTCGAGGACTCCTACGCGTACGCGAAGTTCGCCCGCGTGGCGCTCGGCACCAACGACGTCGACTTCCGCGCCCGCGCGCACTCGGCCGAGGAGACGGCGTTCCTCGCGGCCCGCGTCGCGGGGCGCGGCGTCGACCTCGACGGCGCGGGCGTCACCTACACCGCGCTGGAGCAGGCGCCCGCCGTCCTCCTCGCCGGTCTCGAGGCGGAGGAGGAGGCGCCAGGCGTCTTCCTGCGGCTGCGCAAGGCGCACCGCAAGCACGGTCAACGCACCTTCGCGCTCGCGCCGTTCGCCACCCGCGGCCTGGAGAAGGCCGGCGGCACGCTGCTGCCGGCCGCGCCCGGCACCGAGACGGAGTGGCTCGACGCGCTCGCCGGCGGCGTCGGCCTCGACGCGCTCGGCGAGGAAGCCGCAGCCGCGCTCCGCACCGAGGGTTCGGTGCTGGCGGTCGGCGAGCGGCTCGCCGCCGTGCCCGGCGGGCTGACGGCGGCCGTCCGCGCGTCCGCGGCCATCGGCGCCCGGCTCGTCTGGATTCCGCGCCGCGCCGGCGAGCGGGGCGCGCTGGAGGCCGGTGCCTTCCCCGCGCTGCTGCCCGGCGGGCGCCGGGTCGTCGACGCCGCCGCGCGCGCCGAGGTCGCGCGCGAGTGGGGCGTGGCGCAGCTCCCCGAGCGGCCCGGCAGGTCGGCGGAGGAGATCCTGCGGGCCGCCGCCGAGGGGGAGTTGGGGGCGCTCGTGGTCGGCGGGGTCGGCCTGGAGGACCTGCCCGAGCCCGCGCGGGCGAGGGAGGCGCTCGGCAAGGCGGGCTTCGTCGTCAGCCTGGAGCTGCGGCCCGGCGAGGTGACGGCGCTCGCCGACGTGGTGCTGCCGGTCTCGGCCGTTGCGGAGAAGGCCGGCACCTTCCTCAACTGGGAGGGCAGGGCCCGGATGTTCGAGGCCGCGATCAAGCCCGACCAGGTGACGAGGCGCCATGCCCAGCCCGACGGCCGCGTCCTCCACATGCTCGCGGACGCGCTCGACGTCCACCTCGGGCTCCCCGACGTGGCCACCTCCCGCGCCGAGTTGGACCGCCTCGGCAGCCGCCCGCAGTCCGGCACGGCCGAGGTGCCGCGGGAGAAGGGCGGCAGGGGGCTGCCGCAGCCCGGCGCTGGTGAGGCGGTCCTCTCGGGGCACCGGCTGCTCCTCGACCGCGGCCGCCTCCAGGAGGGCGACGAGGCCCTCGCCGCCACCCGGCACCGCGCGGTCGCCCGGCTCTCCGCGGCGACGGCGGCCGAGGCCGGCGTCGCCGACGGCGAGGAGCTCGCCGTCTCGGGGCCCGCCGGCGAGGTCAGGCTGCCGCTTCAGGTGACGCGGATGCCGGACCGGGTGGTCTGGCTGCCGCTCAACTCCACGGGCGGCGGCGTCGGTTCGGACACCGGAGCACGGCCGGGCGAGCTCGTCACGCTCGGCGTACCGTCCCAGCGCGGCGCGGCCGCCGGGCACGAGGAGGTGGGCGCGTGAACGCCCTCGCACAGGTGCCGTCGGTCGGCCTGCCCCCGGTCGCCCCGTCGGACGCGTCGCTGCTCGCGGCCGAGGACCTCTCGATGTTCGGCAACGACCCGTTCTGGCTGGTCCTGCTGAAGGCGGTCTTCTGCTTCGCCTTCCTGATGGTGACGGTGATCCTCTCCATCGTCATGGAGCGGAAGATCGTCGGCTGGATGCAGTTGCGCGTCGGACCCAACAGGGCCGGGCCCTGGGGCATGCTCCAGTCGCTCGCCGACGCCATCAAGCTGATGCTCAAGGAAGACGTCGTCGTCAAGGGCTCGGACAAGGCCGTCTACATCCTCGCGCCGATCCTCGGCGCGATCCCGGCCTTCATGGCGATCGCGGTGATCCCCTTCGGGCCGCCGGGCAACGAGGTCTCGATCTTCGGCACCCGCACGGCACTTCAGCTCACCGACCTGCCCGTGGCGATCCTCTTCATCCTCGCCACCTCGTCGATCGCCGCGTACGGCGTGGTGCTCGCCGGGTGGTCGTCGGGGTCGACGTACCCGCTCCTCGGCGGGGTCCGCGCGACGGCGCAGATCATCTCCTACGAGATCGCGATGGGGCTGAGCTTCGCCGCCGTCTTCCTGCACTCCGGTTCCATGTCGACGTCGACGATCGTCGGTTCGCAGGCGGACGGCTGGTTCGCGTGGCTGCTGCCGGTGTCGTTCCTCATCTACCTCGTCTCGATGGTCGGTGAGGCGCACCGTGCGCCGTTCGACATGCCGGAGTCCGAGGGCGACCTCGTCGCGGGGTTCCAGACCGAGTACTCCTCGATCAAGTTCGCCTTCTTCATGCTCACCGAGTACATCCACATGGTCACCGTCTCGGCGTTGGCGGTCACTCTCTTCCTCGGCGGCTGGCGGGCTCCGGCGCCGATCTCGACGGTCTGGGAGGGCGCCAACCACGGCTGGTGGCCGATGCTCTGGTTCACGGCCAAGGTCGCGGTGCTCCTCTTCTTCTTCATCTGGATTCGCGGCTCGCTCCCGCGCACCCGCTACGACCAGTTCATGAAGCTCGGTTGGAAGGTCCTCATCCCGATCGCGCTGGTCTGGCTGATGCTCGTCGCCGGGGTGCGCGCGATGCGCAACGAGGGCTGGGAGTACAGCGAGGTCGTCTACTGGGTCGCCGGCACCGCCCTGGTGCTCCTGCTGATCACGTTCGTCGTCGACACCTTCAGGGAGCGCGGCGAGCGGGCGAAGGAAGCCGACGAGGCGGGACGCGCGTCGGAGGAACCCTTCGACCCGATGGCCGGCGGCTTCCCCGTACCACCGCTGCCAGGGCAGCAGTTGCCACCGGTCCCGCGCAGGCCGTCGCGCGCCGACAGGGACCGCGAGCCGGTCCGCGTCGGCGGCGAGGAGCCGTCGGACGGCGAAGCCGAAGAAGCGCCCGCAGAAGGAAAGACGAGCGACGAAAGGGGGAGCGACGGTGCCTGAGAACCCCGTGGCCGGCTTCGGCGTGACCTTCAGGGGCATGTTCAAGAAGCGGCTCACCGAGCAGTACCCGGAGTACAAGAAGCAGACGGCGCCCCGCTTCCACGGCAGGCACCAGCTCAACCGGCACCCCGACGGCCTGGAGAAGTGCATCGGCTGCGAGCTGTGCGCCTGGGCCTGTCCCGCCGACGCCATCTACGTCGAAGGCGCGGACAACACCGAAGAGGAGCGGTACTCGCCGGGTGAGCGGTACGGCCGCGTCTACCAGATCAACTACCTGCGCTGCATCCTGTGCGGGCTCTGCGTCGAGGCGTGCCCCACCCGGGCGCTCACCATGACCAACGAGTACGAACTCGCCGACTCCTCCCGCGAGTCGCTCATCTACACCAAGGAGGAGCTCCTCACGGGCCTCACCGAGGAGATGGTCGACTCGCCGCACGCCATCTACCCGGGCATGACGGAGAAGGACTACTACCGCGGCCTCGTCACCGAGGCGGCGCCCGGCACCGAGCAGCAGGTGGCGTACTCCAAGGGGGCGGAGCCCGCGGGCGACGCCGAAGGGCGGTCGTGATGCAGCTGCTCGCCGAGACGGCGACCTCCACGGGCGAGGCGGTGCAGTTCTGGGTGCTCGGCACGGTCGCGGTGATCGGCGGCCTGTGCACCGTGCTGCTGCGCCGTGCGGTCCACGCGGCGCTCTGCCTCGCCGGCACCATGATCGTCCTGGCGTTGTTCTACCTCGCCAACGGCGCCTACTTCCTCGGCATCGTCCAGATCGTCGTCTACACGGGCGCCGTGATGATGCTCTTCCTCTTCGTGCTGATGCTCGTCGGCGTCAGCGCGGCCGACTCCCTCAAGGAGACGCTCAAGGGCCAGCGGCTCCTCGCCGCCTGCTGCGGCCTCGGGCTCGGCATCCTGCTCGTCGCGGGGATCGGACAGATCTCCGTCGGCGGGTTCACCGGGCTCTCCGAGGCCAACGCGGGCGGCAACGTCCCCGCGATCGCGACGCTCCTCTTCACCCGCTACGTCGTCGCCTTCGAGGTCGTCGGCGCGCTGCTGACGGTCGCCGCCGTCGGCGCGACGCTCCTCTCCCACCGGGAGCGGATCGAGCGCACCAAGACCCAGCGGGAGCAGGCCGAGGAGCGGGTGCGCGGAGGCGTGCAGCTCCCGCCGCTGCCCGCACCCGGCGTCTACGCACGGCACAACGCCGTCGACCGCCCGGCGCTGCTGCCCGACGGCACCCCCGCGGAGCTCAGCGTCAACCCGACGCTGCGGCAGCGCGGGCAGATCCGCGAGGTGGGCCCGGAGGCGCTGGCCTCGCTGGCGGCGCTGGAGCAGCGCACCGCAGACCACCACGGCCGCTCGCGGGAGGAGCGGCCCCGGACCCAAGGCAACCTGCCGGAGGGACACGGGGGTTCGAACCTCGACGAGCAGGAGGCGCCCAAGTGAGCCCGATCAACTACGTCTACCTCGCCGCGCTGCTCTTCACCATCGGCGCAGCCGGGGTCCTGATCCGGCGCAACGCCATCGTGGTGTTCATGTGCATCGAGCTGATGCTCAACGCGTCCAACCTGGCGCTCGTCGCCTTCTCGCGGATGCACGGCAACCTCGACGGCCAGATCATGGCGTTCTTCGTGATGGTCGTCGCCGCGGCGGAGGTGGTCGTCGGCCTGGCGATCATCGTGATGCTCTACCGCGCCCGCCACTCGGCCTCCGTCGACGACGCCAGCCTGATGAAGCTGTAAGGGGTACGTACCAGTGGAGTCATTGATCGGACTGCTCGTCGGCGCCCCCCTGTTGGGCGCGGCGGTACTGCTCGTCGGCGGGCGGCGCCTCGACCGCGTCGGGCACTGGCTGGCCTCGGCGCTCGCCGCGGTCTCCTTCGTGCTGGGCGCCGTGCTCTTCGCCGAGCTCCTCGGCCGGAGCACCGGCGACCGCACCCTGCACTCGCACCTCTTCAGCTGGGTGCCCGTCGAGGGGTTCCAGGCGGACGTCGCCTTCCAACTCGACCAGCTCTCCATGGTGTTCGTGCTGCTGATCACCGGGGTGGGAACTCTCATCCACCTCTACTCGGTCGGCTACATGGAGCACGACGAGCGCCGCCGGAGGTTCTTCGGCTACCTCAACCTCTTCCTCGCGGCGATGCTGCTGCTCGTCCTCGCCGACAACTACCTCCTGCTCTACGTCGGTTGGGAGGGCGTCGGCCTCGCCTCCTACCTGCTCATCGGGTTCTGGCAGCACAAGCCGACGGCGGCAGCGGCGGCGAAGAAGGCGTTCCTCGTCAACCGCGTCGGCGACGCCGGTCTTGCGATCGCCATCTTCCTGATGTTCACCACCTTCGGCAGCTTCGCCATCGCGCCCGTCGCCGAGGCGGCAGGGGAGGCGGGCCAGGGCACGCTGACGGCGATCGGGCTGATGCTGCTCCTCGCCGCGTGCGGCAAGTCGGCCCAGGTGCCGCTCCAGTCCTGGCTCGGCGACGCGATGGAGGGCCCGACTCCGGTCTCCGCGCTCATCCACGCCGCCACGATGGTCACCGCGGGCGTCTACCTCATCACCCGCTCCGGCGCGCTCTTCAACGCGGCGCCCGACGCGCAGACGGTCGTGGTCGTCGTCGGCGCGGTGACGCTCCTCTTCGGGGCGCTCGTCGGTTGCGCGAAGGACGACATCAAGAAGGCCCTCGCCGGCTCGACGATGTCGCAGATCGGGTACATGATCCTCGCCGCCGGACTCGGGCCGATCGGCTACGCGTTCGCCATCATGCACCTCGTGACGCACGGCTTCTTCAAGGCGGGCCTCTTCCTCGGCGCCGGCTCGGTGATGCACGGCATGAACGACGAGGTGGACATGCGCCGCTACGGCGGCCTGCGGAAGTACATGCCGGTCACCTTCGTCACCTTCGGCCTCGGCTACCTCGCCATCATCGGGTTCCCCTACCTCTCCGGGTTCTTCTCCAAGGACCAGATCATCGAGGCGGCGTTCGCCAAGGGCGGCACCCAGGGCTGGATCCTCGGCGCCGTCACTCTGCTCGGCGCCGCCATCACCGCGTACTACATGACGCGCGTGATGCTGATGACCTTCTTCGGCGAGAAGCGGTGGAAGCCGGACGCCGAGGGGAACATGCCGCACCCGCACGAGTCCCCGAAGACGATGACGATCCCGATGGTGGTCCTCGCCTTCGGCTCGGTCTTCGCCGGCGGCCTCTTCAAGCTCAACGACTCCTTCGTGCACTGGCTGGAGCCGGTGGTGAGCCTGGAGCACGGCCACTCGCCGGTGAGCGCGGGCGCGGTGACGGCCGCGACGATCGTCGCGCTCGTCCTCGGCGTCGGCGCGGCCTGGCTCCAGTACGGCAGGCGGCCCGTGCCGGCCGAGGCGCCGCGCGGCTCGCTGCTCACCAGGGCGGCCCGACGCGACCTGCTCCAGGACGACTTCAACCACGTCGTCCTCGTGCGCGGCGGCGAGCACCTCACCCGCAGCCTCGTCTACCTCGACGGCAAGGTCGTCGACGGCGCGGTCAACGGGGTGGCCGCCGGGTTCGGCGGCCTCTCTGGGCGGCTGCGGCGGCTCCAGAACGGGTTCGCCCGCTCCTACGCGGTATCGATGTTCGGCGGTGCGGCGGTGCTGGTCGCCGCCACCCTGCTGATGAGGGCGGTCTAGATGTCAACTTTCCCCTTGCTCACCACGACCGCCGTCGTGCCGGCGGTCGGCGCGATCGCCACGGCCGCGACGCCGGCGGCGAAGCGCACGGCGGCGAAGTGGCTGGCGCTGCTCTTCTCGCTCGCCACCCTCGTCCTCGCCGCCGTCGTCCTCGCCCGGTTCGACCCGGGCGGCGGCCGGTACCAACTCACCGAGTCCCACTCGTGGATCGCCGACTTCGGCGTCCGCTACGAGCTCGGCGTCGACGGCATCGGCGCCGTACTGATCGCCCTCACCGCGCTCCTCGTCCCCTTCGTCATCGGCGCCGGCTGGCACGACGCGGAGCCGGCCGAGGGCGCCCAGGAGACGGGCCGGCGCTGGCGCCCCACGCAGGGGTTCTTCGCGCTGATCCTCGCGGTCGAGGCGATGGTGGTGATCTCCTTCGCCGCCACCGACGTCTTCCTCTTCTACCTCTTCTTCGAAGCGATGCTCATCCCGATGTACTTCCTCATCGGGGGCTTCGGGGACCGCGCGCACGCCGCGGGCGAGGACGAGGGCGCCAAGCAACGCTCCTACGCGGCCGTCAAGTTCCTCCTCTACAACCTCGCGGGCGGGCTCCTCATGCTCGCCGCGCTGATCGGCCTCTACGTCGTCAGCGCCGACCAGCTCGGCGAGGGCACCTTCTCGCTCCAGCAGCTCACCCAGGCCCGCGCCGACGGCGAGCTGACGATGGCGACCAACACCGAACGCCTGCTCTTCCTCGGCTTCTTCGTCGCCTTCGCCATCAAGGCGCCGCTGTGGCCGCTGCACACCTGGCTGCCCAACGCGATGGGCGAGGCGACCGCGCCCGTCGCCGTGCTCATCACGGCCGTCGTCGACAAGGTCGGCACCTTCGCGATGCTGCGGTTCTGCCTCGGCCTCTTCCCCGGCGCCAGCGAGTGGGCGACCCCCGTGGTGCTCGTCCTCGCTCTGGTGAGCATCCTCTACGGGGCGCTCCTCGCCGTCGGCCAGCGGGACATCAAGCGGCTCATCGCCTACGCGTCGATCTCGCACTTCGGCTTCATCATCCTCGGCGTCTTCGCGATGACGAGCCAGGGCCAGGGCGGCGCCACGCTGTACATGGTCTTCCACGGCATCTCCACCGCGGCGCTGATGCTCGTCGCCGGGTTCCTCATCTCCCGGCGGGGCAGCCGCCTCATCGCCGACTACGGCGGGGTGCAGAAGGTCGCACCCGTCCTCGCGGGGACCTTCCTCGTCGGCGGGCTCGCCACCCTCTCGCTGCCCGGACTCGCCCCGTTCGTCAGCGAGTTCCTCGTCCTCGTCGGGACGTTCAGCCGCTACCCGGCGGCCGGGATCGTCGCCACGGCCGGCATCATCCTCGCCGCGCTCTACGTCCTGCTGCTCTACCAGCGGACGATGACGGGCCCGCTCGTCAAGGCCGAGGTGAAGGCGATCCCCGACCTGAAGGTGCGTGAACTCGCCGTCGTCGCACCGCTGATCGCGCTGCTGGTCGTCCTCGGCGTCTACCCGAAGCCGCTCACCGCGGTCGTCAACCCGGCCGTCGAGCACTCCCTCTCCGACGTGCAGAAGAACGATCCGCGCCCGGACCATCCGGTGGCCGAGCACGGCGGGGCGTCCACCGACAAGACCGACCACCGTGGAGGTGAGCACGAGTGAGCGCGGTGGCGATCAGCTCGATGCACGCGCCCTCCGGCGCAGTCCCCAACCTGTGGACGCTCTCAGCGGAGAAACTCGAGGCCCCGAGCATCGAGTACGGCAAGCTCTCGCCCGTGCTGATCGTGCTCGGCGTCGCCGCGCTGGGGGTTCTGCTGGAGGCGTTCCTGCCGCGCAAGGCCCGTTACACGGCGCAGGTGTTCGTCTCCGCGCTCGGCCTCGTCGCGGCGTTCGCCGCCGTGATCGCGCTCGCCGCGGGCGGGGCCGCCGGGACCAAGGCGCAGCTCGTGGGCGTGGGTGCGCTCGCCGTCGACGGGCCGACGCTCTTCATGCAGGGCGTCATCCTGCTCACCGGTGTCGTGGCGGTGCTCGTCTTCGCGGAGCGGAAGCTGGAGCCCGCCGCGCACGGCTCCCGTGTCGACTCCTTCGCCGCGCAGCCCGCCTCCGTGCCGGGCGGCGAGGGGGAGAAGGAGGCGACGAAGGCCGGCTGGACGACGACCGAGGTCTTCCCCCTCCTGCTCTTCGCCATCGGCGGCATGCTCCTCTTCCCCGCCGCCAACGACCTGCTGCTGCTCTTCATCGCGCTGGAGGTCTTCTCGCTGCCGCTGTACCTGCTCTGCGCGCTGGCACGCCGCCGCAGGCTCCTCTCGCAGGAGGCGGCGGTGAAGTACTTCCTCCTCGGTGCCTTCTCCTCGGCGTTCCTCCTCTTCGGCATCGCGCTGCTCTACGGCTACGCGGGCACCGTCACCTACTCCGGCATCGCCCGCGTCGTCTCCGGCGCCGACGCCACCACCGACCCGGTCCTCGCCCAGACGACGGGGAACGACGCGCTGCTGCTCATCGGCGGCGCCCTGGTGCTGATGGGGCTGCTCTTCAAGGTCGGCGCCGTCCCCTTCCACATGTGGACGCCCGACGTCTACCAGGGCGCCCCCACCCCCGTCACCGGGTTCATGGCCGCGGCGACGAAGGTCGCCGCCTTCGGCGCGCTGCTGCGGCTGCTCTACGTCGTCCTGCCGGGCCTCGCCTGGGACTGGCGTCCCGTGCTGTGGGGCGTCGCGATCGTCACGATGGTCGCGGGTGCGATCGTCGCCATCACGCAGACCGACATCAAGCGGCTCCTCGCCTACTCCTCGATCGCGCACGCCGGCTTCCTCCTCGCCGGCGTCGTCGCGCTCTCCGAGGAGGGCGTCTCGTCGGTCCTCTTCTACCTGGGGGCCTACTCCTTCGTGACGCTCGGCGCCTTCGCCGTCGTCACCCTGGTCCGGGACGCCGGAGGGGAGGCGACCCACCTCTCCAAGTGGGCGGGTCTCGGCCGGCGTTCGCCGCTCCTCGCCGCGGTCTTTGCGCTCTTCCTGCTCGCCTTCGCCGGCATCCCGCTCACCTCCGGGTTCAGCGGGAAGTTCGCCGTCTTCAAGGCGGCGGCGGAGAGCGGGGCCGGCGCGCTCGTCGTGGTCGGTGTCGCCTCCTCGGCGATCGCCGCGTTCTTCTACCTCCGCGTGATCGTGCTGATGTTCTTCAGCGAGCCGAAGGCGGACGGGCCGAGCGTCGCGGTGCCGAGCGCGCTGACCTCCACCGCCATCGCGGTGGGAGTTGCGGTGACGGTGGTTCTGGGCGTGGCGCCGCAGTACTTCCTGGACCTCGCGGGGAGTGCGGGGGTGTTCGTGCGCTGAGGGTCTTCTATCGCCCGGCCTCTTTCGGGGGGCCGGGCGGTTTTTTGTGCTCTCCGTCCGTGTTCACCCGCGAGGAGCGACGGCGCAGGAACGCCAGCGGCGACGCACTCGCTCATCCGGCCGCCGACACCGGGCCTGCTCGCCTCTCTCCACGTGCCGGTGTGGCTCGATCACGCGCCGGTCGGGCGGCAGTTCGCCCCGTCCCTCCTCCCGCGTCCCCCGGCGCTGCGTGCCGCGGAGAGTGTGCAGGCGGTCGAGGAGCCGATGCGGGGTGTCGCCCAAGCCCTCGGCGCCCCCGCACGGGCCCTGGCCCGGACGGCGGCCCGCGGTTGCCCTTCACCGAAAGCGTGTCGGCGCACGAACGGCGCCGGGAGGTGACGGCGGATCGCCGGGGGGTGGGAAAGCGCCCACGTGGGCCGAGCCTTACACGGCCCGCTCTCGCCAAGTGGCCAGCACCGACCGTACGGAACCGGACACCCGGGCCTGTTCCGCTCGGTCGGCCCACAGGTATGCGTCGTGCTCCGTGAGCTGGACCGTGTCGCGCGTGTGGGTGGCGGCGAAGGTGAACTGGCGGGTCTGCCTGCCGCTCTTGGAGAGGTAGTCGAAGTGCCCGAGGTAGGCGCCGATCGCCGTGACCGTGAGGCCGGTCTCCTCGGCGACTTCCCGGTGCAGGGCGTCGACGAGGGTCTCGCCCGACTCGACGGCCCCGGAGGGGAGTTCCCACAGGCCGCCGAAGTGGTCGCCGTCGGCGCGGCGGAGCAGCAGGACCTTCCCTTCGGCGTCGGTGAGGACGGCGCCGACGACGTGTCTGGCGATGTTCTCGGCGTCGGCGGCGTGGAGAAGGGAGGCCAGGAGGGCGGCGTCGACGGGTGCGTGCACTGTGCGTGTACCTCGCGGTGGTTGGCGGCGTCGGGTGCCGCATCGGTCCTGCACGCGGCGGGAGTGCCCGACGGTCAGCGTAGCCGGGCCGCGGTGCCGCCTTCCGCGGCGCAGGCACTCGCCGGGCGCAAGGCTCCGCACCGGCGTCGACCCGCCGTTCACCCCTCCCCGTGCCGCTCCAGGAACCGCACCACCCGCCCCCACATGCCTCCCCCCGACTCCAGCAACGTCGCCCCGTGCCCCAGCCCCCTCACCACGAGGTCCCGCTCCTCGGCCGCCGTGCTCGCCCGGTAGAGGCGTTCGGTCTGCTCGTCGAAGCCGAGGTCGTCGGGGGAGACGAGGTAGAGGACGGGGGTGCGCAACTCCGGTACGGCGTCGAGGGGTTCGAGGCCGCGGTAGCTGTCGGGGGAGGAGAGCGCGACGACGCCTGCGACGGGTGGGTCGAGGTCGGGGGCGGCCTGCAGGGAGGCCGCGGCGCCGCGGGAGGCGCCCATGAGGAAGACGGTGCGGGCGCCCTTCCGGCGCAGGGTGCCGACGCCGGCCTCGACGGCGGCGACGTCGGGTCCGGAGACGTCGTCCTCCAGGCGGTCCTCGACGGCTTCCAGGGCGAGGACGAGGTACCCGTCCCGGGCGAGCTTCAGGGCCTGTTCGCGCCATTCGCAGACGGTGCCGCCGTCCTGGTGGGAGAGGAGGACGCCGGTGGCTCCGGCGCGGGCGTCGCCGACGAGGAGACCGCCCGTCTCCTGCCCGTCGGCGAGCGGGACGGGCAGCGTGGTGTGCGGGACCTCGTCCGGGTTGAAGCAGCCGTACTCGCGAGCGGTGTGGCCGGGGGCCGTCGAGCGGCCCGGCTCCTCGCCGTCCTGGGAGGCGCACCCGGCGAGGAGCAGTACGGCGAGCGGGAGCGCGGCCCACCGCGGGACGGGCGCGCGCACCGCTCCTGGGGCCATACGGGCATGCTGCGGGAGGGTGCGGTGCCCGTCAATGCGGGTGCGGCTCCGCGGGGGCCCGGTCCGGACGGTCGGGCTGCTCCTCCGGCGGGATGTTGTAGTTGACGCGGAAGAGGTTGGTCGGGTCGTAGGCGGCCTTCAGGGCGCGGAGCCGGGCGTAGGCGTCGGGCTCGTAGGCGGTGGCGACGCGTGTGTGCGGGGCGTCGTCGACGCCGAGGAAGTTGACGAAGGTGCGGTGCGTCGCCCAGGGGGCCGCGGCCTCGTGGAGGCGGTCGTGCTCGGCGCGTGCCTGCCGGTAGTCGCCGGGCTCCAGCAGGGACGTCGTGAAGAGCAGGAAGGCCGCGTCCCTGCCGGTGACGGGGATGCCGTCCTCGTCGGGCCGTGCGTAGGCGCCGCCGTGGTGGCGCAGTTCGACGACGTACGGAGCCTCGCTGCGGGGGCCGCAGTGGGCGAGGAGCGCGTCGGCGGTGGCGTCGGTGAGGTCGGTGAGCGCCGAGTTGCGGTCGAAGGTGGGCATGGGGTCCGGGGGCTCGTGGTGTATGGAGCCGGCCTCGGTGTACGGCATCGTCCGGACGGTGTCGAGGAGCGGTGCGGCCGCCCCGCGGAGCGCGGCGGTGTACTCCTCTCCCTCGTCGGGTGCTCCGCAGTGGGCGATCCGCACGTGTGCGATGTACCGGCCGCGGAGCTCCTCGGGTATCTGGGGCAGGTCGGGGTGGTGCATGAGCTGGATCGAGGAGGTCATCTCCTCGGGGACGTCGCGCACCCAGCGCAGGTAGGCGTGGAGGGCACGCTCGGCGTCGTCGGCGCCGAAGTAGAGGCCCCCGCCGTGGAGTCGGGAGACGGGGAGGAGGCCGATCTCCATCGAGGTGACGACGCCGAAGTTGCCCTTGCCGCCGCGGAGGGCCCAGAAGAGGTCGGGCTCGTGGTCGGCGTCGACGGTCTGCCGGTGCCCGTCGGCGGTGACGAGGTCGAAGGAGCGGGCGTGCTCGGCGGCGTACCCGTAGCGGCGGCCGAGGAGGCCGATGCCGCCGCCGAGGGTGTAACCGACGGCGCCCACACCCGGGTTGGAACCGCTCGGCGGCGCGAGGCCGTGCTCCGCCGCCGCCTCGACGACGTCCTGCCAGCGCGCCCCCGGTTCGACGCGCGCGACGCGCCGCGAGGCGTCGACTTCGACGCGGCGCATCCGCCGTGTGGCGACGAGGAGTTGGCCGTCCGTGCGCACCGAGACGCCGTGCCCGGTGGCGAGGACGCCGACGCCGAGCCCCGACCCGGCCGCGTACCGCACGGCCGCCGCGACGTCCCGCCACTCCTCGGCGCCGACGACGACGGCGGGGCGGTCGTCGAGCGCGAGGTTGAAGCCGAGGCGCTCGGCGTCGTAGCCCGCGTCCTCGGGCCGCAGGACAGGGCCCACTGCATCGAGCATGCTCACTCCCGTACCGGGGCGTCCGCGAACTTGCAGGCGGCGGCGCCGAGTTGAGTCCACTTGTCGCAAGGCGGTGCACGCTACAGGATTACACTGGCGAGTGTAACCGTCCCAGGAGGAGAGCGCGCAGTGACAGTCGAGACGACCTCAGCGAGGACACGTCGTATGCCGGAGAAGCGACGTGCCATCGTGCGGGCGGCCAGGGCCGTCTTCGGCCGCGAGGGCTTCACGGGGGCGAGCGTCGACGTGATCGCCGCCGAGGGGGAGGTCTCCAAGCGGACGGTCTACAACCACTTCACGGACAAGGAGTCCCTCTTCCAGGCGGTGGTCCTGGAGGGCGCACGGGAGGTCGCCCGCAGTCAGGCGGTCCTCGCCGACCGGCACCTCCACAAGATCGTCGACCTGGAGCAGGACCTCGTCGCCTTCTCCCTCGACCGCGTCGCCACGCTGGAGGAGTTCGCCGACCACTGGGCGCTCGTCCGGGTCATCGAGGCGGAGGCCGCCCGCATCAGGCCCGTCCTCCTGGAGGAGTGGCAGCAGGCGGGCCCCTGGGCGACGATCGCCGAACTCACCCGCTGGATCTCCGAGTTGGCCGACCGCGGGCACCTCGCGACCGACGACCCGGCGCGCGCCGCCAACCACCTCAACCTGCTCACCTTCATAGCGGTCGCCCAGCCGACCTTCTACGGCGCCCTTCCCATGTCGAGGCGGCAGGTCACCACCGTGGTCGCCGAGGGCGTCGAGACCTTCCTGCACTCCTACGCGGCGCCCGCCGGGTAGCCCGGCGCCCTCCGTGCCGCCCACGGCGGGACTTGACGGAGACCGCACGCCGGCTTTGACCCCTCCCGGCGCGCCCCTGGCACCATCCCGGCCATGGACGCATACGCGACTTCAGAGACAAGCGATGCTCGCACGCTCTTCCGGGTACGTGCGGAAACGCCCGTCCAGGCCCCTCCGGCGCAGGTGTACGCGGTCGTGAGCGACCTGCCGCGCAGCGGCGAGTGGAGCGCCGAATGCACCGGGGGCGACTGGGTCTCCGGTGAACCCGGCGCCGTCGGCTCGGTCTTCGAGGGCCGCAACCACCGCACCGAGGAGGAGGTCTCCTGGGCCCCCGTCGTGCGGGGCAACTGGCGTACGCACGCGGAGGTGACGGCGGCCGAGCCGGGCGCCCGGTTCCACTGGGCCATGCGCGACTCGGCCGAGCGCGTCCAGGAGAGCGTGTGGGGGTTCGACATCGCGCCCGCTTCCCAGGGCAGCACCCTCGTGCACCACTTCAGGATGGGTGCGCCGACCGAGGGCATCCGGGGCATCACCGCCGAGATGGACGCCGCGCAGCGCGAGCGGTTCTTCGCCGAGTGGGGCGAGAAGCTGGAGCGCGAGATGGGCGAGACCCTGCGGCGCCTCAAGTCCGTCATCGAGAAGGACGGTTGAGCATCTCCGGCTGAACGATCCACCTTCCCCGAGAGGACGGCGAAGTGTTTCTACAGCGCGTGGCCAACCGCGGGATCGGCCTCGGCACGCTCCTGGAGCGGGCCGCCCGACGCCACCCGGCCAACATACTCGTCTTCGACCACGACCTCGACGCGGCACCGCAGCTCGGCAGACGGGCGACGGTGGGCGAGGCGGCCGACGCCGTCGCCGACCTCGCCTCCCGTTTACGGTCGTCGGGCATACGCGCGGGCGACCGCGTCGTCGTCTACAAGTCCGACGGCTTCGACATCACGCTGCTCGCATGGTCGGCCGCCCGGATCGGCGCCGTCCCCGTGCTGCTCTCGCCGCAGCTCGACGGCGCGACCGTCGAGACCCTCATGCGGCGCACCGGCCGGCCGCACCTCGTCACCGACGGGGCCAAGCTCGGGCAGGAGCTCTCCGAGGAAGTGTTCGACGCCTCGCAGAGCGTGCTGCTCGTCACCGGCAGCCACCCGAGGGCGCGGACCCTCGCCTCGTTCGCCGGTGTCGAGCGCGTCGCCCCCCTGGAGATGCCGCCCGACCATCCGGCGCTGATCACCCACACCTCGGGGACGACGGGCGTGCCCAAGCTCGCCGTGCACACCGGGCGCACGCTCCAGGCGCGGTTCCGTCCGCAGGCCGCCGTCACCGCGCCGCTGCGCGGGCGGCAGGTCGTCGCCATCCACGTCTCGTTCGTCCACTCCCGCCTCGTCACCGCGCTCGCCATCTCGCTGCTGCGCGGCTACCCGGTGGTGATCCTCGCCGACGGTGGCACCGCGCACGTCGCCGACCTCTTCGCGGGGCTGAAGCCGACGGTGCTGGAGGCACACCCCAACTCCTACCTCCAGTGGGAGGAGTTGGCCGACGACCCGCGCCGCCCGCTCTCCGGTGTACGGCTCTACAGCAGCACCTTCGACGCGATCCACCCGCGCACCGTCCAACGGCTCCTCGCCGCCTCCGAACGCCCCGCGCCCGTCTTCGGGCAGCTCTACGGGCAGAGCGAGATCGGCCCCTCCGTGGTGCGCTCCTTCTCGCGCCGCAGGAGCCAGAACGCCGACGGGCGCTGCGTCGGCGTCCCCTTCCCCGGCATGACGGACGTGCGCGTCGTCAGCCGCAACGGCAGGCCGCCCTCGGCCGAGAACCCCGGATACATCGAGGTGAAGAGCGACGGGCGGATCGTCACCTACCTCGGTGAGGACGAGCGCTACCGGGAGCAGGTGACCGACGGCTGGTGGCGCATGGGGGACGTCGGATACCGGACCAAGTGGGGGTGTGTGCACCTGCTCGACCGCGAGGTCGACCTCATCGACGGGTTCGGCAGCACGCTCGCGGTGGAGGACCGGCTCTTCGGCAGGGTTCCGCAGCTCGCGGAGGTGGTCGTCGTGCCGGGCGGGGACGGGCGCGCCGTGCCCGTCGTGTGCACCAGGGGGGACGTGCCGCTCGACCGGGCCGCCTGGGAGGCGGCCGTCGCCGGGCTGCCGCCGATGGCCGAGCCCGTGCAGTGGAAGCAGGCCGACCTGCCGCAGACGGCGACCACCAAGGTCAAAAGGCTGGAACTCGCGAAGCTGCTCGCCGTCGGCGCCGGGCAGGGCGCGTGAGCGCGCAGGGGCCCGGAGAGGGCCTCGACGCCGTCGTCGTCGGCGGCGGGATCGGCGGCCTCGCCGCGGCGCTCGCGGTGGCGAGGGCGGGCATGCGCGTCCTCGTGCTGGAGCGCGCCGAGCGGTTCGCCGAGATCGGCGCGGGCATCCAGATCGCGCCGAACGGGCTGCACGCCCTCGACCGCCTCGGCGTCGGCGACGAGGTGCGGTCGCTCGCCGTCCACATGTCCGAACTGCGCTTCATGGACGGCGTGACGGGCGAACACGTGACGAGCGTGCCGCTCACCGAGGGGTACAGGCGTCGGTTCGGCAACCCGTACGTCGTCGTCCACCGCGCCGAACTCCACGCGGCGCTGCTCGCGGCGTGCCGGTCCGATCCGGCGGTGGAGCTCAGGAGCGGCTGCGCGGTGGCGGGTTACGAGAACGGGCCCGCGACCGCGACCGTGCGCACGGCAGCGGGCGAGCGCCTCACCGCGCGCATCGTGATCGGCGCCGACGGCCTGCACTCCGCGATCCGGCGGCAGTTGGTCGGCGACGGGGAGCCGCGGGTCTCGGGGATCACGGTCTACCGGGCCGTGGTCCCGATGGAGCGCGTGCCGGAGGCGGAGCGCCTCCTCACCGCCGTGACCTGGTGGGCGGGGCCCGGCTGCCACTTCGTCCACTACCCGATAGCCGGCGGCAAGTACCTCAACATGGCGGCGAGCAGCGCCGACGGGGCCACCGAGGCGCTCGCCGGCGTGCCCGCGACGCAGGCGCTCGTGGAGCGGGAGATGAAGGCGCTCGGCGAGGGCGCGCAGCGGCTCATGGCTCTGGGCGAGGACTGGCGCTCGTGGGTGCTCGTCGACCGCCCGCCCGTGCCCGGCTGGACGGACGGCCGGACCACCCTCCTCGGCGACGCCGCCCACCCGATGCTGCACTACGCCGCACAGGGTGCCTGCCAGAGCCTCGAGGACGCCGTCGTCCTCGGCGACCTGTTGGAGCGCGGGGACGCCGAACTGCCCGCCCTGCTCGCGGAGTACAACGCGCGGCGCCGGCGGCGCACCGCCGAGATCCAGGACGTCTCGCGGCTGAGCATCGGCCTCTGGCACCCCTCGGACGAGGCGGCGAAGGAGCGCAACCGCGCGCTCGCCGCCCTCTCGCCCGAGCAGCTCCACGGCCACCTGGCGTGGATGCACGGCGCCCGCGACTTCACCGACACCGACACTGCTCCCGTCCGGGACGGAGCCTCGACGTGACAGCCAACCTCCGCCAGGTCTGCATACTCGGAGCAGGACCCAGAGGGCTCTCCGTCCTTGAGCGGCTCTGCGCCAACGCCCGTGCGCAGCCCCCGAGTCCGCCGCTGCTCGTGCACATGGTGGACCCTTCGCCGCCGGGCGCGGGCGCCGTCTGGCGCACAGACCAGCACCGGCACCTGCTGATGAACACGGTGGCCTCGCAGATCACCGTCTACACCGACGCGTCGACGCGGATCGACGGACCGATCGAGCCGGGCCCCACCCTCCACGAGTGGGCACGCGGCCTCGCGCACGAGCCCGGAGCAGCCGAGGAGCACGGAGCGGAAACCGTCGCCGAGGCAGCCGAGTTGGGCCCCGACACCTACCCCAGCAGGGCGTTCTACGGGAGCTACCTGCGGGACGCGTTCCGACGGATCGCGGTGTCGGCGCCCGAGGGCGTCACCGTACGGGTGCACGGGTCCGCCGCCGTCGCCGCCGCCGACACCCACGGGGTGGCCGGCGGGCCGCAGGGCGTACGCCTCGCCGACGGCACCCGCCTCCACCAGCTCGACGCGGTCGTCCTCGCGCTCGGCCACGGGCCCGTGCGCCCTTCGCCGCGCGAGGCACAGACCGCGAGCCTCGCGCGCGTGCACGGCCTGCGGTACGTCGCCTCCGGCAACCCGGCGGACGCCGTGCTCGACGACATCGCGCCCGGGGAGCACGTGCTCCTGCGCGGCCTCGGGCTGTGCTTCTTCGACTACCTCGCGCTCTTCACCACGGCACGCGGCGGCGTCTTCGAGCGCGGCGGACACGGGCTCGTCTACCGCCCGTCGGGGAGGGAGCCGAAGCTCTTCGCCAGCTCCCGCAGGGGCGTTCCTTACCACGCCCGCGGCGAGAACGAGAAGGGCGCCTCGGGCCGCCACCTGCCCCGCCTGCTCGACGCGCGGACCGTGGAGGAGCTCCGGGCGCGCGGCGGCCGGGTCGAGTTCGGGGCGGACGTGTGGCCGCTCGTGGCGCGCGAGGTCGAGAGCGTCTACTACGGTGCGCTGCTCGCGGCGCGCGGCCGCGCCGCCGAGCGCGAGCACCTCGTCGCGCGGTACCTCGCGCTGCCGCCGGACGCGGAGGACGAGCGGCCGGCACTCCTCGCCGCGTACGGGATCGGCGAGGAGGACAGGTGGGACTGGGAGCGCCTCGCGCGTCCGTACGGCGGGCGCCGCTTCAGGGACCGCGCCGAGTTCCGCGACTGGCTCCGCGGCCACCTCGCCGAGGACGTGCGCGCCGCCCGCTCCGGCAACGTCACGGGTCCGCTCAAGGCCGCGCTCGACGTGCTGCGCGACATCCGCAACGAGGTCCGCCTCGTCGTCGACCACGGCGGCCTCGACGGGCGCTCCTACCGCGACGAACTCTCCGGCTGGTACACGCCGTTCAACGCCTTCCTCTCGATCGGCCCGCCCGCCGAGCGGATCGAGCAGCTCCTCGCGCTCGTCGACGCGGGCCTCGTGGAGCTCACGGGCCCCGGCACGGAGATCCGCATCGACCCCGGGAACCCCGCCTTCGTCTGCGCCTCGCGGACGGTGCCGGGGCCGCCGGTCCGCGCCCGGGTGCTCATCGAGGCGCGGCTTCCCGAGACCGACCTGCGCCGCACCGCGGAACCGCTGCTGCGGCACCTCATGGAGACGGCGCAGTGCACCACGTACCGCATCCCGGCACGGGGAGGCTGCGGCCACGACACGGGCGGGCTCGCCGTCACCCGCCGCCCGTACCGCGTCGTCGACGGCGGGGGACGTGCGCACCCGCGCAGGTTCGCCTTCGGCGTCCCGACGGAAGGCGTGCACTGGGTCACCGCGGCAGGCACGCGCCCCGGCGTGGACTCGGTGACGCTCGGCGACTCGGACGCCCTCGCGCGCGAGGTGCTCTCCCTGCCGCCGGCCTCCGCGCCCGGCGAGCGGTCGTCGGACACGGCGGCGGAACGCACGGGGGTGCTCGTATGACGGCCCTGGACGCGGGTCTCCTCTCACCCGTGCGCGCGGGGACGCGCGCCGAGGCGGCGGTGGACGACCGGGCCTGGCTCCAGGGGATGTTGACGGCGGAGGCCGCCCTCTCGCGTGCCCAGGCGAGGCTCGGCGCGCTGCCCGCCAGCGCGGCCCGCACCATCACGGAGGCCGCCGACGCCGACGCCTTCGACGTGCGCGAACTCGCCCTCGCCGCGAGGGAGTCGGCGAACCCCGTGGTGCCGCTCGTGGCGGCGCTCACCCGGCGCGTCGGGCGGCTGGAGCCGGGCGCCGCCGAGTACGTGCACCGCGGCTCCACGAGCCAGGACGTCCTCGACACCGGTGCCATGCTCGTCTCGGCGCAGGTGCTGCGGCTGCTCAGGGAGGACCTGCACCGCTGCGCCGAGGCCCTCGCCAGTCTCGCGCGACGGTACCGGGACACCCCGATGCCGGGGCGGACGCTGGCGCTCCACGCGGTCCCCGTCACCTTCGGCCTCAAGGCGGCCGGATGGCGGCGGGCGCTCCTGGAGGCCGACGAGCGGCTCGGCCGCGTCCTCGACGGACTGCCCGTCTCCCTCGGCGGCGCCGCCGGAACCCTCGCCGGCTACGTGGAGTTCGCGGCCGGGGACGGCGCGGAGGACGCGTCGGGCGGCTACGCGGCGCGGCTCACCGAGGCGTTCGCCGCGGAGACGGGGCTCGCCGTCCCGCCGCTGCCCTGGCACGCGCGGCGTACCCCGCTCGCCGACCTCGGCTCGGTGCTGGCGCTCACCGCGGGCGCGCTCGGCAAGTTCGCCGTGGACGTGCAGCTGCTCGCGCGCACCGAGGTGGGCGAGGTGAGCGAGCCCGCCGTGGCGGGGCGCGGCTCGTCCTCGGCGATGCCGCACAAGCGCAACCCGGTGCTCGCCGCCCTGGTGCGCAGCGCCGCGCTCCAAGTTCCCGTGCTCGCCACCGGGTTGACGCAGAGCCTCCTCTCCGAGGACGAGCGCTCCGGCGGCGGCTGGCACGCCGAGTGGCAACTCCTCCGCGAATCCCTGCGGTTGACGGGCGGGGCCGCCGAGACCGCCGTGGAGCTCGCCGAGGGGCTCCGCGTCCACGAGTCCCGGATGCGCGAGAACCTCGCCCTCACCGGAAGCCGGATCGTCTCCGAACGGGTCGCGGCGGCGCTCGCGCCGCACCTGGGGAAGCAGGAGGCGCGGCGCGCACTGGCGGAGGCGTCGGCCGACGCCGAAGCCACCGGACGGCCCCTCGCCGAGGTGCTCGCCGAACGCCCCGCGATCGAGGCGGAGTTGGGTCCGCAGAAGCTCGCCGAGCTGACCGACCCGCTCGGGTACGCGGGCGCGGCGGGCGCACTCGTCGATCGGGAGCTGGGGTGCGGCCCCGGGCGCTGAAGACGCCTCGGCCGGAGCCCCGTGGGGTTCCGGCCGGTCGGGGCTCAGCCGCGGGTCACCGTGCGGGTGAGCGTTCGGGCGGTCGCCCAGGCGTTGCTGAGTGACGGCTCGTGCTCCGACTCCCGTGCCGGCACGCCCTGTCGAACCAGTCACCGAAGGCGCCTCGGCCGGAGCCCTCGTGCGGGGGCTCCGGCCGGTCGGGTTCAGTCCCGGATCACCGTCTTCGTCCGCATCAGGAACTCGCCCAGGTACCCGTCGTGCGGAACGCCGGGTCTGATCCAGTACGTCGGGTGGTCGCCGCGGTAGACGTTGCTGATCGACGGCTCGGCCACCAACTCGTCCACCAGCGCGTCCTGTTCGGTCATGACCGTGAGGACGAGGCTGTCCCGCAGCGGGCCTGCTCCGTCGGACGGGCTCCAGGGGCCCACCCACACGCAGGGGAAGGGGAGTTCGACGCGGTGCTGCTCGGCGCCGGCCGTCGCGACCTGGTGGACGGCGGGGCGCAACACGGCGCCGCCGCCCGGGAGTTCGTCGACCACGCCGTTCCCGCCCAGCCACGCGGTGGTCCCCGCCGCCCTGCTCAGCAGGTGTTTCTCCAACGCCCGCGCCGCGTCGGCGGGTTGGGCCGAGAGCACGGCCCGCTCGTCCTCGGGCGGCAGTGTGGGCAGCGTCGCGAGGCGCTCCGCGAGCGCCTCGGCGAGCGGCGCCGGGTCGCCCTCGACCAGTACGGACGTGGCGTTGATGCAGGCGACGCCGCCCTGGTGGGCGACGGAGGCGACGATCGTGTCGAGGTGCGCGCGCCAGTCGGTGTCCGCGGTGACGAGGATCTTCGAGCGCCCCGGGCCCTGCGGAAGCACCCCGCTGCCCGCGTACTTGGCGACCACGTCGTCCCCGCCGTAGGCGAGACCCAGGTCCGCGTCGCGCAGGATCGCGTCCGCGGTGCCGTGGTCCGTCGGCAGCAGCGCGACGTGGTCGGGCCCGAACCCCGCCTCGCGCAGGGCGAGTACGAGGCGGTGCGGGGTGAACGGCTCGCGGCGCGACGGGCGTACGGCGACGCGGTAGCCGAGCGCGAGCGCCTCCAGCCACAGCGAGTGCGGCCCCGGGTGGTTGCCCGCCGCGTGGACGGCGAAGACGTCGCCGCGCCGGGTCCACACGGCGCTGCCCTCCGTCGTCTCGGGGGACCGCCAGTCGCTCACCGCGGCCGCGGGCTTCGCCGCGTACGCGGTCTCGCCCGCGGTCCCTGCCGCCTCGGAGATCGCCGCCGCCGCCTCGGCGACCACGGAGACGGGCACGCCGGAGACGCGGCTCACCGTCCTGCGGTACTCGGCGGGGCCGAGGCCGTCGAAGACGCCCTCGGCGAAGAGCGACCCGGCGCGCGCGAGCGCGGCGATCCGCTCGGGCGCCGGGAGGGTGCGCGCCCGGTGCAGCGCCTTCATCGTGCGGCCCACGAAGAGCCCCGGTACGAGGGTGAGTTCGGCGACGGGGTGCCCGGCGACGTCCTCCACCGTCTGCCGCCGGCGCGACCGGTAGGCGCCGCTCGCGCCGAGCGCGTCGAGCTGGATCAGCTCCTCGGCCATCAGTACACCCCCTCGATCACGTTCTGGTCCTCGAAGGTCGCGACCGGCGCGATGTCGGCCACCGAGTCGCCGACCTGGCCGGGGAGCGGCTCGACGCGCAGCCCCGTGTCCCGCTCCAGGTTCGCCGGCAGCAGCAGGCTCCGGCTCACGTGGTGCATGACGACCTGCCCGCGCTCCCCGTACGCCACCGGCTCGCCGCTCTCCGGATCGACGACGCCGAAGGACATGTACGGCGAGAACGGGTCGTAGACGCACGGTTCGTCGTCGGTGAGCCCGGGCCGCTCGCTGGCGTTGCCGAGGATGAGGGTGCTTCCGTACCCGCTGTAGAGGACGGCGTCGGGGAAGACCTCGGTGCGGTACAGGTGCCGGGTGTCCGCGTCCATCTGGGTGCCGACCCAATTGATCGCGCGTACCTTGCGGTTGACGAGCGCGGCGAGCTCGTCCCGGCGGGAGATCCGCTCCAGCACCGGCGGCGTGCACATCAGGACGCCGATCTCCTGGGAGCGCAGCGCGTACGCCGCCTGGTCCACGATGTGCTCGGCGTACGCGTCGGCCTCGGCCGCGCGCCCCCCGGAGATGAGCTGCTTCACCCAGCGCGGGTCGAGGTCGACGGTGAAGGCGAGGCCGCCGCGGTACGCCGTCTGGCGTTTGATGACGTCGCCCACCATGTGCGGCCCCGAGGGCGCCACCACGAGCCAGTTGACGTCCTGCGGCACGCCGTGCGCGTCGAGTTGCCCGCTCGACCAGGCGAGGAGCCGGTCGAGCCAGTCCTGGAGCAGGGCGATCCGCTTGGGCGCGCCCGTGGTGCCGCCGCTCTCGTAGACGCCGACGACGTCGGGCCGCTCGCCGTAGCCGCGCGGGATCAGCTCGCCGACAGGCGCCTCGCGCAGCTCGCTCGCGAGGTTGGGGAACCTCGCGAGGTCCGCGTGCCCGCGGATGTCGGTGAGCGGGTCGAAGCCGAGCTCGGCCCTGCGCGCCAGCCAGAAGGGCGAGCCGGTACCGGGGGAGAAGTGCCAGTGCATCGCGGCGCGGACGAAGGCGTCCGGGTCGGCGGCCGCCTCCTTGGGCGAGTCGAGTACGGGGTCGGCAAATGCCATGGTTCTTCCCTCCGTTGGGTGGTCGGACCCGCGGTTCACGGCGTGATGCCGGGCGGGCTGTCGATGACGTAGCGCCACCTGCCGTCCGCGCCCCGGCGGGCGACGTCGGTGGCGACGCCGGCCGAGTGCACGGCCGAACCGTCGGCCGCCGTCCCCTCGATGAGGTACTCGCCGACGATCAGCGCGAGGTCGCCCGCGGTGTAGACGTGCCGCGGGGTGAGCGCGATCGGGACGCCGAGGGCCAGGAAGTCGGCGACGGCCGCGCGCCTCGCCTCGCCGGAGACGGCGTTCCCCGGCTCGGTGACGAAGACGGCGTCCGGCTCGAAGAGCCGCTCCACGACCGCCGGTTCGCCGCTGTTGAACGCCTCGGCGAAGGCGGCGGGGAGCTCCTCGGGCGCGGTCGGCGCATCGATCCCGGCGCGTGCCGGGCTGCCGGTGCTCATCCGATCTGCACCCCCGCGGTACGCCCCGCGACCGCCGGGTCGTCGGGCAGGCGGTCCAGCTCGAACCCGAAGTGCTCCTTGTACGCGCTCAACACGGCGCCCTCGTCGGGGAGTTCCTCCTCGGTGCGGCCCTGCGAGTCGATGGTGGTCAGGGTGGTGCCGCGGAGGGTGACGCGGCCGTCCTCGGTGCGGAGCGCGCAGAACGCGTCCTGGAGGAACGGGGAATCGGGGCAGGTGCGGTACCACCAGAGCGTGGGGCGGAAGTCGTCGAGGGTGCAGGGGCGGTCGTCGACGCGGTAGAGCGGGCGGCCGTTGAGCAGGACGTCGATGCCGCCCTCGGGGGCTTCGGTGAGCCGGTAGGTGCCGTGCGGATCGCTCTGGTCCGCGCGGTCGGCGAGGCGCAGCGGGCGCCTGCTGTTGCGTCCGAAGCCGACGTCGACGAGCCAGGCCTCCTCCAGCTCCACCCGCAGCGCGAGGTGGCACATCGCGGGGCCGATGCCGTCGGGCCTGTGCACCCGGCCCGGCAGGATGCTCACCCGGTAGCCGAGCGACGTGAGCAGGAAGTACAGCGCCGGGTTGAGTTCGTAGCAGCCGCCGCCGCGGTGCTCGTCGACGACCTTGGTGAGGACCTCCTCGTCCATGCGGATGGCACGGTCGAGGTGGTAGTCGAGGTTCTCGAAGGGCACCGAGAGCACGTGCCGCTCCTGGAGGTGGCGCAGCCCCTCCAGTCCCGGGCGGGCGGGCGCGGTCGCGCCGATGCGCTTCAAGTACGCCTCGACCTGCGATTCTTCGAGCATGGCTTCTCCTCTTCGGGTCGTCGGTCGGGTGGGGCGTTCACCAGCGGAGCAGGGCGAGGCCGAGCGCCATGCCGCCGCCGAAGCCGGCGAGCAGGACGAGGTCGCCCGGCCGCACGCGCCCGGACCGCGCGGCGCGGTCGAGCGTCAACGGCACCGCGGCGGCACCGGTGTTGGCGTACTCCTCCGTCGTCGACCAGGTGCGCTCGTGCGGTATGCGCAGCGGGTCCGAAAGGGCCTCCAGCATCCGGAGGTTGGGCTGGTGCGGTACGAAGTGGTCGACCTCCTCGGGCTTGTGGCCCGCCGAGCGGAGGAAGTCGTGCACGGCGGGCGGGAGTTGCTCCCGGACGAACTCGCGGACGCCGCGTCCGTCCATCGTGAAGTGGTGGAGCCCGGCGGCGACGGTCTCGGCCGTGGCCGGCATCCGGCTGCCGCCCGCGGGTACGCCGATGAGGCCGCGCGCCTCCGCGTAGCCGGCGAGCCGCGTCGCGAGGACGCGTGCGCCGAGCCCCGCGGCGTGCGGGCCGAGGGCGACGGCGCCCGCACCGTCGCCGAAGAGCACGGCGGTCCGCCGGTCGCCCGGGTCGAGGATGCGCGAGTAGACGTCGGCGCCGACGACGAGCCCGTATCCCGGCAGCCCCGAGGCGAGCGTGAGCGCGAAGACGAAGCCGCTGCATACGGCGTTGACGTCGAAGGCGGCCGTGCCGGCGGGCGCGCCGAGTCCGGCCGCCGTGGCGCTTGCCGTCGGCGGTTGCGGGGAGTCGGGGGTCGAGGTGGCGACGACGACGTAGGAGAGGTCGGCGGCGCTGAGCCCCGCGCTCCGCAGCGCCGCCCTCCCGGCGTGCACGGCGAGGTCGGAGGTGGCCTCGCCGGCGTCGGCGCGGTGCCTGGTACGCACGCCCGTCTTCCGCGCGATCCACTCGTCCGTGACGCCGGCCGCCGCTCCGGCCTCCGCGTTGCTCACGGTCCGCGCGGGCACGTGGCCGCCCGTGCCGAGGACGTACGCGGCCGACGCGCCTGCCGTGCCGGGCGGTTGACTCACGGGGCCAGCACCTCCGTCAGGAGGCCGGCGAGGATGCGGGGACCCTCGTGCGTGAGTACCGACTCCGGGTGGAACTGGAGCGAGGCGAACCGGCGCGCGCGCAGCGCGCGCACCTCGCCCGTCCCGGCCTCGCGGCTCACCTCGACGAGCCCCGCGGCCTCGCTCTCGATCTTGTCCTGGGTGCTGAGCGCGCTGAACGCGTTGTAGAAGCCGACCTCTTCGCGGGTGCCGAAGAGGTCGATCTCCTGCCGCAGGCCCTGGTTGGGCGTCTCGCGCCGGTGCAGCGGCAGCCCGAGCAGCCCGGCGAGCACCTGGTGGCTGAGGCAGACGGCGAGGAACGGGCGCTCCTCGGCGAGGAGTCGGCGCAGGTCCGCTTCGAGGTGCCGGATCTTCGGCTCGGCGAGCTGCCGCGGATCACCGGGTCCGGGACCCATCACCACGAGGTCCCACCCGCCGTCGAGCGCGTACGGCTCGTCGTACCTGCGGACGGTCACGTCGAGGCCGAGCGAGGAGAGCTGGTGGTCGAGCATCGCGGTGAACGTGTCCTCCGCGTCCACGACGAGTGCCTTGCGGCCGTCCAACAGCGGTGCGGCGGCGCGGCGTCGGGCGTGGCCGCTCTGCCAGAACCCGGAGATCGCCGCGTTCCGCCGGCGCAGCGCCTCGCGGACCGCGGGGTGCGTCCCGAAGCGCTGCGGCCGCTCGCCGCCGAGCGCGGAGAGCAGCCCGGCCGCCTTCGCCGCCGTCTCCGCGACCTCGGAGCGCGGGTCGGAGTGGCGGACGAGGGTGGCGCCGACGCCGATCTCCACACGGCCGCGTGCGTCGATGTCGGCGGTGCGGATCAGGATCGTCGAGTCCAGGGTGCGGTCGCCCTGCTCGTCGCGGCCGACGAGCGCCGCGACGCCGCTGTAGTAGCCGCGCCCGGCCGGCTCCCGCCGCGCGATGACGCGGCAGGCGCTCTCCAGCGGGCTGCCGGTGACGGTCGGCGCGAGGAGCGTTTCGCGCAGCACGGTGCGCGGGTCCTGGCGGCTCTCGCCCTCGATGAGGTACTCGGTGTGCGCGAGCCGGGCCATCTCCTTCAGCCGGGGCCCCGTGACCCGCCCGCCCGACTCGCAGATGCGGGCCATCATCTTGAGCTCCTCGTCGAGCACCATGAAGAGCTCGTCCGTCTCCTTGCGGTCGCCGAGGAACTCCATGATCCCGGGCAGGTCGGGGCCCGAGCCCGGGTACCGGTAGGTGCCGGAGATGGGGTTCATGACGGCGCGGCCGTCGCGGAGGCTCACGTGCCGCTCGGGGGACGCGCCGACGAAGGTGCGGTCGCCGGTGTGGACGAGGAACGTCCAGTAGGCGCCGGACTCGCGCTCCAGCAGGTGCTGGAAGAGGAGGAGCGCGGTGTGCGGGCCGTAGTCGGCGAGTTGGGCCGTGAAGGAGCGCTTCAGCACGAAGTTGGCGCCCTCGCCGCTGCCGATCTCCTCGTCGACGACGCGGCGCACCAGGCGCGCGTACGCCTCGTCGGAAGGGCGGAACCGGCCGGCGGTGAACCCGCTGGTGCGGCGCGGCACCCGCGCCGCCAACTCCGCGAGCCCCACGCTGCCCTGCTCGGTGATGCTCAGCGCGAGCAGCGGCGCGCCGTCGTCGACGCATGCGAAGCCGCGCTCCGCGATCTGCCGGTACGGCACGACGGCGAGCACGTCCTGCCGCGGCCCCTGCGGTGCGGGGGCGGCCGCCGGGAGCGGCAGCTCCGCCAGCGACCCGGGCATCGAGAGGGTGCCGAGGAGGACGTCGACGGAGTCCGGGTCCGCGCTGTCCGGCCGGTGCAGGAGCGCGAACGGGCCCTGGGGCGTGGCGAGTACCTGCTCCAGCAGCTCGCTCCCCGAGCGCTCGGCCGCCGGGCTCATCGGAGGAGTTCCTTGGTGGTGAGCACCATGCCGCAGCGCTCCGCGACGTACCGGAGCGCCGACATGTGGTGCTCCCGGCTGAAGTCGGCCGTGGCGTCGGCGGCGACGAAGGTGCGGATGTCGTGGGTGAACGCCTCGACGGCCGAGGCGACCACGCCGACGTGCGTGTAGACGCCGCACAGGACGAGCTGGTCGCGTCCGGCCGCGCGCATCCGGTGGAGCAGGTCGGAGCGGAAGAAGGCGCTGTAGCGCCACTTGGTGAGCACCCAGTCTCCGGGCTCGGGCGCGAGCGCGTCGACGACCTGCCGGTCCTCGGGTGTGCTGCGCATGCCGGGGCCCCAGAAGTCCCGGAGCAGTCCGCGGTCCTCGTCGGACATGTCGCCCGGCTGCACCGTGTAGGCGATCCGGGCGCCGCGGGCGCGGTAACCGTCGCGCAGCGCCGCGGCGTTCTCGACGAGCGCGTCGTGCGGCTCTCTTCCCCCGAAGGCGCCGAGGAAGTACCGCTGCATGTCGTGGACGAGGAGGACGGCGCGGGCCGGGTCCGGGGTCCACTCGGCGGTGTTGCGCGGTAACTCGCCTGCCGTGGGCGGCTGGTAGGGCAGGAGGGCGGGTATGCCGGGCATGGAGGTCTCCTGGTTCTGGTGCCGTTTCAGGCGCCGAGGCCGGCGCCGCCGTCGACGGTGAGGTCGTGCAGCGTGATGTGGCGTGCCTGCTCGGAGAGGAGGAAGACGACGGCGTCCGCGATGTCGTCGGGGTGGGCGAGCTTCCCGAGGGGGATGCCGATCCGGAAGTTCTCCGCGCTGCCGTTGAGGGTCGCGGCGGGACCGGTCTCGTCGTGCCACATGGAGCTGAGCATCGGGGTGTCGGTGGAGCCGGGCGCGACGGTGTTGCAGCGGATGCCGTACGGGGCCACCTCCAGGCCGAGGCTCTTGGTGAAGAGCGTCGCCGCCGCCTTCGAGGCCGCGTAGGCGGCCATGCCGGCGCGCGGGGTGGCCGCCGCGTTGGAGGCGACGGTGACGATCGCGCCGCGGCGGCGGGGGATCATCCGGGCGACGGCGGCGCGGGAGAGGCGGAAGACGCCGCCCGCGTTGGTCTCCAGGGTGTCCGTCCAGTCGTTCTCCGAGAAGTCGCGCACCTCGCCGAGGCGGAGCACCCCGGCGGCGTTGACGAGGTACTCCACCTCGCCCAACTCCCCCTCCACGCGGTCGAAGAGGCGCTCCACCTCGCGCCCCGAGGTGACGTCCGCCGGGTACGCGCGCACCTGCATCCCCTCGGCCGCCGCCTTCTCGGTGAGCGGCTCCAGCCGCTCCCCCTCGCGGTCGACGGCGGCGACGACGGCGCCCCGCCCGCCGAGCGCCCGTACGATCGCCGCGCCGATGCCGCCGGCCGCTCCCGTCACCACGGCCACGTTGTTCTGCATTCCGTGCCACCTCCACAGCTCGCCGGTCGCGGCGCCGGCCGGCGCCGCGTGTGCTCTTCGGGGTCACTCCTGCCAGCCGTGCACCACGGCGAGGGCCTGCGCGGGGTTGAGCCGCGGGTCGCAGAAGCTGGTGTACTTGTCGCCTGTCGACGCGAGCGCCGCCGAGTCGTCTGCGCACTCGGTCACCTGGTCGGGCGTCGTCTCCAGGTGCAGGCCGCCCGCCGTGCCGCCGCCCGCTGCGACGGCCGTCTGGAAGCGGCGCACCTCGCTGACGACGGTCGGCAGCAGGCGGGTCTTCCAACCGCCGGGCGCCGAGAGGGTGTTGCCGTGCAGCGGGTCGCTGAGCCAGATCGCCGGGTGCCCCGACGCGCGTACGGCGGCCACGAGCGGCGGCAGCCGGTCGGCGACGGCGTCGGCGCCCATCCTGGCGATCAGCGTGAGGCGTCCCGGCGTCCGCCGGGGGTCGAGCCGCGCGCAGAGCGCGGTGAGCTCCTCCGGCTCCATCGCCGGGCCGACCTTGCACGCCACCGGGTTGCACACGGTGGCGAGCAGCGCCAGGTGCGGGCCCTCCAACTGGCGCGTGCGTTCGCCGATCCACGGCCAGTGGGTGGAGGAGAGCAGCAGATGCCCCGTCTCGTCGGTGCGTACGAGGGGGAGTTCGTAGTCGAGGACGAGCGCCTCGTGGCTGCTCCAGACCGGCGCGGAGCTCTCGGGCCTGCCGCCGCGCCAGCCGAGGTGTCCGAGGACGCGGCCGGCCGCGTCGTACCCGGTGAGCAGGCGCTGCGGGTCGGGGCGCCGCAACTCCGGGTCCGGTTCGGGACCGTTGACGAGGTGGCCGCGGTAGGCGGGGAGCGTCACGCCGCCGACCTGCTCGGTCGGCTGGGAGCGCGGCTTCGCGTACTGCCCGGCGATCCGCCCCGCGCGGACGACGGGCTTCCGGGTGACCATCTGGAGCGCGCCCGCGAGGACGTCGAGGAGCCCGGCCTTGCGTGCCACGTCCTCACGGGTCGACTCGGCCGGGTCCTCGGCGCAGTCGCCCGCCTGCACGACCTGGGCCCGGCCTGCGGCGACGAGGGCCAGCGCGAGCCGCAACTGCCGTACGTCGGCGGCCCGGACGAGCGCGGGGCGCTCCCCGAGCGCGTTCTTCACCTCCCTCAGCGCGAGGGGGTCGGGCCACTCGGGCTGCTGCGGTGCGGGGCGCGTGCGTAACGCGCGCAGGACCTGGTCCACGGTGTCTCCAAGACGGGTGTGCGGGGCGTGAGGTGCCGTGCCGCGGCGCGTCCTCCCCGCGGCGGTGCGGCTCGTGCTTCCCCGAAACGCCTGGGGGCCGGGCGGGTTGGGGCCCGGTGCGGCTCACGCCTCGGCGAGGCCCCGGGTGAGTGCGGCGGCGATCGTCGTCAGCCGGCGGGCCTGGAACTCGACGGAGCGCAGGTTGTCCTCGTGGACGTTGCCGGGGCGGTTGCGGCTGACGGAGGCGGTGCCGTACGGGTTGCCGTTCTCCGGCTGGAAGAGGATCGGCTCGGTCGAACCGTTGGGCACGATGAGCGCGCCCCAGTGCGCGAACGCGTTGTGGAGCGAGAGGATCGCGGTCTCCGCGCCGCCGTGCGGCGCCGAGCCCGAAGTGAACGCGGTGACCGCCTTGTTCTGGAGCTTCCCCGGCACCGAGAGCGGCGCCGTGGCGTCGACGAAGCGCAGCACCGCGGAGGCGGGCAGCCCGAACCGCACGGGCGTGCCGACGATGATGCCCTCGGCCCACTCCAGGTCGTCGAGGGCGGCCTCCGGGATGTCCCGCGACGCCGCGGCGTGCTCGCCGACGGCCGCCTCGGTGCCGGGCACCACCGTGTCCGGGTACGGGTCCGCGATGCGGCGCAGCCGGACCTCGGCGCCCTCCTTCTCCGCTGCCGCGGCCGCGGCGGCGGCGAGCCGGTGGGTGTTGCCTGTGGACGAGTAGTGGACGACGGCGACACGGGTCATGCCGGAGTACTCCCTCGACGAATGGGCGGATTCAGCGACCGGCCAGCCGACTCGGCGGCGGCGACAGCGGCGGCAGCAGCGCCGCGGGCAGCGGCTGCGCACGGCAGCGCCGGCTGCCTGCGCCGGGCCGGCCGTGCTCCGCGGCGACGGGCGGTCGTCCGGAGCGTTTCCGATCCTCGGGCCGGCGCATGCCGGGCCTCAACTGCTCTGTCCTACTTCGTCAGGTGGTCCCTACTCCATCAAGTCGACGCATAACAGCCGTACGGGGCAGGGGAGTCGGGACTGCCCCGGCGCCGCGACGACCGAGGGCGGGGCGCCCGCTGGGGACGTGGGGTCCATGGTCTGTGCGGCGGTCACGCGGCCCGCCCCGCCGCGGTGCTGTCCTGACGGTGCGGCGGGACGGGTGTGGTGCCCGCTCGGGCCCGGGTGGGGGTGGTCACCGGGCCCGAGCGGAGCCTTCAGCCGTGGCCGGCTCGGCGGCCGCAGGGCAGCCGCTCGCCGGGACGGAGGAGGTAGTAGCGGCCGTCGTCGAGGTGGAGGACGCGGCCGCGGCCTGAGCTGCCGGGGGAGTAGAGGTCGACGATGGTGGCCCAGCGTCCGCCGTGCAGGACGCGGTCGCAGCGTTTGAGGTCGAACGGGCCGAGGCCGTCGGGGAGTTCGTACCAGCCGGTGCGGATCATGGTGGGTTCCTAGAGGTAGAGCCGGCGGCCGCACTGTGCGCAGCGCTTGCCGTCGGGAGTGAGCGTGCCGTTGTGCCGGCACGGCGGGATCTTGGGCTCCGGCGGCGGCTTGGGGGTTTTGGGCACGTCAGGCTCCCGGACGGGTGAGCCAGGCGGCATACAGCACGAAGGCGATGCTGCTGGCGTTGGCGAAGACGAAGAGGGGGCCTGACCAGGCTCCGATGCGGCGGCGCGCGGCGCGCGCGGCCCGGCTCACAGCCAGTCACCGGGGATCGCGCGGTAGGCGCGTGTGATGTGTTCGCGGTACGTCAAGTGCTCGGGGTGCGCGCGGAGATGGGCGGGGACCCAGTCGTGCGCCACGGCGGCGTCCGGGCCCGGTGGGCCGGCCTCGGAGCAGACGGCGCACTGCATCGCGTACGAGTGCGGTTCGGCGTCGGGCTCCTCGTCGCGGACGATGGCGAACGCTCGGTGTCGGTAAAGGGACTTGGGCATGCAAATCACCCTTGGCGCTGAGGGGACGAGCTGCCGACGAGGCACTGTTCAGACACACAGGCACAGGTCCGCAGGTCGGCAGGCAAGCACGAAGATCACTACACGTAGCCGACAAGCGACACCGTGTGGCGTTGCAAGAACGCTAAGACGGAACTCGCCTTGTTTGCAACACCATCGTGATGGAAATTTGCAACTTGCTGGTCGCTCGGACCGACTAGCATGCGATCCGTGGGTGCGTGCAGACTTGATGCCCGCCGTCAGGAGGAGGGGACATGCCCGCAGGTGGGAGACCTACCGTGCGGAGCCGACGCTTGGGCGAAGCGCTGCGGCGGTACCGCGAGGCTGCCAAGCTCGATCAGCAGCACGCTGCCGATCACATCGTGGGTTCGAAGGCGAAGATCAGCCGGATCGAGGCCGGGCAGAGCAGCGCTCGCCCGGGCGACGTCCGGCTGCTCCTTGAGCTTTACGGCGTGAAGGATCAAGTGATCCATCAGCAGCTCGAACAACTCGCGCGGGATTCCAACAAGCGCGGTTGGTGGCTCGACTACGAGTGGGCATCAAAACCGGAGTACGCCGACGTTCTCACGCTGGAGTCCGACGCGACGTACATCCGTACTTGGCAGCCGCTCTTTCTTCCTGGGTTGCTCCAGACGGACGACTACGTACGGGCATTGCTCGAATCGAGTCTGACAGTGTATACGGACGAAGCTGTCGACGAGGTGGTGGCCATTCGACAGGCGAGAAGGAAGGCCATTGAAGAAGATGGAGCCCGTTTCGCCGCCGTCATTTGGGAGCCAGCACTCACCGCTCCGATGCCGTCCAGCGAGGCGCACCAGGGGCAACTGCGACACATCTTCCGGGTTGCGCAGCGGCAGAACGTGAGTATCCAGGTGCTTCCTGCCTCGGAGTGGCAGGCGGCGCACATGACCTCTCATTTCGTCATGTACAGCTTCGGGCCTGAACCTTCGCCCGAAGCTGTCGCTTTTGACGGCACGACGAGTACCGTCATCATAGAAGACCTCGACGATATGGCGCTTCACGCCAAGATTTTCGAGGCTCTGCGTTCGTCGGCGTTGACGCCTACGCAAACGCTGTCCTTCCTGAGGGAACAACTCGACGTGATACCGGAAAGTGAGTAAGTGTCAGCATGAAAAATCAGGAGATCGTCACCGAGTTTCGGAAGTCCAGCTTTTCGCAGGGGGCGCAACAGGAATGTGTCGAGGTGGCCATGACTGCTGATGGCGGCCGAGCGATCCGAGACAGCAAGAACCGCGGTGACGGAACCCAGTTCTACACGCAAAGCGAATGGACGGCATTCGTCGCTGGCGTAAGGGCCGGAGAATTCGACTGAGCGAGAGAACGCCCCCGCCCCGGCATCGCGCCGCGGCGGGGGCATGGTCATGTGGCCATCTGCGACGGCCGAACGAATAACGAGTAGCAGCACCTATGGCCGGACGCACGAACTGCCCATGATTCGCGGCGAGATCAGGCTGCCGCACCTGTCCGCGCAGCGAACTCCCTGATCCCGGGCACGCGGGCAGGCGTGTACAGCAGCTCGGAGACGAGAGACCTGAGCGCCGGGCGCCGGACTTCCTGCGGCGCTTCCTGCTCGACTCGTCGCAGCGCCGCCAGAGTTCGCGGATCGTCCCCGAGCTGATGCCACATCCGGCCGATGTCCGTCCACGCGCGTGCCCGACGCTCCCGAGTCGGCATGGCACTGATGTCGAGTCGCCGCACCACCTCTACCCCCTCGTCGGGTACGTGCAGGGCGTTGCACACGCCGATGCGGTACACGTCCACCTGTGGCTGCGTCGCGTCCACGGTGAACAGGCCGTCCGCCGCCGCACACCGCGCAGTCTCGTCCTCCGCCTCGCCGAGCAGGTCGAACGCCGCCGACCGGTCGCCGCCAACGGCCGCCGTGTGGGCGGCCGTCAGCGCCAGCGTGGTACGCACCGACGCCGTCTGCGCCTGCTCGGCATCGAGGTCGGCCGCCTCCCGGCGCAGAAGCCGCACCGCGCCGAGACTGCCCCCGGACCGTCGCATGGTGATGGCAAGCACGCGCGTTGCCTCACCCACCGGCACCGGATGCCCGGACGCGCGAGCGGCCGTGAGCGCCCGAACCGACGCCGCCCACGCCGCGTCGCTGTGCTGCTTCAGCGCCAGTTCGGCCGTGAGTACGTAGGACCGGGCGAGCGCGACGTGCGCACGGTCCCGCTCCCGGCCGGCCGCGGCGTCCCGCGTCGCCGTCGCCGCGGCGACGAGTCCCGGCAGTGCCCGGCCGAGCGTCTCGTACTCGGCAGCACGCCACGCTGCCCGGGCGCGCGCCGCCTCCTGCACCAGCCGCGGAAGGGAAACCGGCGCCGCGGAGGGGGGTTGGTACAGGACGCCCTCAAGTGCCGAAGTGCCGGATGACGGCGAGGCGTTCGCGGTCGGCGCACCAAGCGCCGCCGTCACACCGACTCCCACCGCGCCGGTCAACATCTGCCGTCGCCGCACCGCGTCCTCCGCTCCCTCGGCTGCGGCCACCGTAGCGAGCCCAGCCCCGGCGGGTGCAGACATCGAAAGGAGTGGCTCGGGTGAGATGCGGAGTACCGCCGCGAACCGCCGCAGTCGGGCAGCGCCGACAGGGCGATCAGCGACGCGAGCGACCGCGAGTGCGGTGGCCGGCGCCCACCACTCGCGAAGACGAGTGGTGGGCGCGGCTCTACGGCGAAGTCAGGAGCGCTCGATGAACTCCCGGACGAGCTTGACGAACTCGGGACCCTTCTCGATGACGGCGACGTGGCCGCAGTCGAGTTCCTGGTAGGTGCTGCCTTCGATCGCGGTGTGCAGCTCGCGGGTCAGCTCGACGGGGATGGTGGCGTCCTGGGCACACCCGATGACGAGCGTCTCGGCCTCCACCCGCGGCAGCAGTTCGCGGATGTCGGCGCGGCGCGCGAGGTCCACCTGGCGTGCGCCTCCCTCGGTGCGCTCGCCGCCCGCGATGATCGCCTCCACCTGCTCGCGCCCCACGGTGTTGAGGAACCCGCGGCTGAACGCGGTGAGCGTGCCGAGGCGGCCGAAGGAGGCGTCGTCCTCAAGACCTGCCCAGAGCGTCATCAGGTTGCGGAGGTACTCGTCGTCGGGCCTGGCCCACCCCGCGGCGAGGACGAGGCGGCGCACCAGGTCGGGCCGGGTGGCCGCGACGGAGGCCGAGACGACGGCGCCGAGGGAGAAACCGACGAGGTCGACGGGGCCCTGCCCGGCCGCCTCGATCGCGGCGACGACCTGCTCCGTGAGCGCCTCGACGGTGAGTTCCCCGCCGTCGTCCTCGGCCTTGGCGGTGCCGGCGTAGTCGGGGAGGATCACCGTGTGCTTGTCGGTGAAGCTGTCGACGAGCCCGCCCCAGGTGCCCTCGGCGTCGAAGACGACGCCGTGGACGAGGGCGACGGGCGCGCCCTCGCCTGCCACCCGGTAGTGGACGCGGGTGTTGGCGGCATTGCAGTAAGGCATGGTTCCTCGCTCTCTTCGTGGTGGCTGTTGCGGCGCGGTGGTGGTGCGCGGGGGCTCAGTCGGCCGGGCCGACGCGCTGGCGGTCCGCGTCCTCGCCTGGCGCCTCTTCGGCCGCGGCCGCGTCCGAAGTGGGCTGCTCCGGCGGCTTCTTGAAGTTGCAGGCGAGCAGGATGAGCAGGGCGATGCCGCCCGCGGTCGCGAAGACGGCGGTCCGCAGCCCGTCGCTGACGGCCTCGGCCGATGACCCGTCGGTCGCCGAGTTGGCCAGGCCGACGAGGACCGCGAGGCCGACGGCGCTGCCGATCTGCTGGCCCGTCGAGACGATGCCCGAGGCGATCCCCTGGTCCTGGCCCGGTACGCCGGTCGAAGCGGCGCCGAACATCGTGGTGAAGACGATGCCCTGGCAGACGTTGAGCACGAGCAGCGCGGGCAGCAGCGAGACGTAGCTCGCCTCGGCGGACATCCCGAGCCCGAGCGCAGCCGCCGCCAGGGAACCGACGACGAAGCTGCCGAGCAGCGTGGGCCGCACCCCGGCGCGCGCGGCGAGGCGGCCGCCGAGCATCGAGCCGGTGAAGCCGGCCGCCATCGGCGGGGGGGAGG
>NZ_AJTQ01000293.1 GCF_000262345.1 Streptomyces xiaopingdaonensis
AGGCCATGCCGGTGCGGAGCGCGCTGTACTCGTGGACGTCCTGGAAGTAGACGGTGAGGAAGTACAGCAGCGTGCCGAACGTCGCCATGAAGAGGAAGGTGACGCCCGAGCCGGTGCTGAGGTTCCGGTTGCGGAAGAGCCGCAGCGGCATCAGCGGGTCGGCCGAGCGGTTCTCCAGCACGAGGAAGCCGGCGACGAGCACGACCCCCGCGACGGCCGCGCCGACGACGACCGGCGCTCCCCAGCCCGACGCGGGCCCCTGCACCAGCGCGAAGACGATGAGCGTCACGCCCGCGGTCGCGCTCACGGCGCCCGGCAGGTCGAAGCGGCGCCCGCTCTCCCTCGGCCCGTCGGCGCGGATCAGCCGGAAGGCGGCGAGCCCGGCGAGCGCGGTGAGCGGCACGTTGACGAAGAAGACCGCCTCCCAGCCGAAGCCCTCCGTCAGCAGGCCGCCCAGCAGCGACCCGAGGAGCATGCCGCTCGCCCCCGCCGCCGCCCACACGGAGAGCGCCCGGAACCGCTGCGGCCCTTCCTCGAAGGTGGTGTTGACGAGCGAGAGCGTCGCGGGGAAGAGGAACGCGCCGCCGAGCCCCTGGACGGCGCGGGCCGCCACGAGCAGCCCCGGGCTGGTCGCGAAGCCGCCCACGAGGGAGGAGACGCCGTAGAGGAGCAGGCCGAGGAGGAACATCCGGCGGCGGCCGAGGAGGTCGCCCGCGCGCCCGCCGAGGAGCAGGAACCCGCCGAAGGCCACGGCGTACGCGCTCACCACCCACTGGAGCGTCTGCGAGGAGAAGCCGAGTTCGCGGCCGATGTCGGGCAGGGCGACGAAGACGATGTTGTAATCGATGGAGATGATGAGCTGGGCGAAGGCCAACAGGGCGAGCGTCAGGCCGAGTCGGCGGCGCGGAGCCGTGGTGGGGACGCCTAACGGCGAGGTCACAGCGGGTTCCCTTCTGAGTGCGGGCGTCAGCGGGCGTACGCCGTCGGCGCGGCCTCGGTGAGCAGGACGAGTCGGCGGCCGTGCAGCCCCTGCTCCACCCGTGCGTGCGCTTCGGCGGTGGCGCCGAGCGGGAGCAGCTCCCGTTCGCGGGGGTGGAGGGCGCCCTCGGCGAGCAGCCTGTTGACCGCGCCGGCCGCCTCGGCGAGTTCGGCGGTCGTGGCGTGCGAGATGACGAATCCGGCGACGGAGCCGTCGTTGAGGTAGAGCGCGCCGGCCGGCAGCAGCGACTCCGAGCGCGCGCCGGCGAACAGGACGATCCGGCCGCGCGGCGCGAGCAGCCCGACGGCGGTCCGCAGGTCGTTGGCGCCGCTGGTGTCGAGGTGCAGGTCGACGCCGCGGGGGCTGAGTTCGCGCACCTGGTCCGCGAGGTCGGGGGCGCGGTAGTCGACGACGGCCGAGGCTCCGCGGGAGGTGCAGTAGGCGTGGTCCTGCGGGCGCGCCGTCGCGATCACCCGGGCGCCCGCGGCTGCCGCCAGCGTCACCAGGCAGCTTCCGACGCTGCCGGCGGCGCCGCCGACGAGGACGGTCCGGCCGGCGGTGAGGCCGCCGTGCGTGAAGAGCGCCAAGTAGGCCGTCGCACCGGGGTGCAGCACCGTGACGGCGTTCAACGGGTCGACGTCGGGCGGCAGATGGTAGAGGCGGTCGCCCGGTACGACGGCGAGTTCCGCCGCGGCGCCCTGCCTGCCCTCGTGGCCGAGGCTGTTGCACCACACCCGGTCGCCCGGGGCGAAGCCCGGCGCGCCCGGGCCCGCCTCGGCGACGGTCCCCACGAGGTCCCGGCCGACGACGAACGGGAACGGCAGCGGCGTCTCGAAGACGCCCGAACGTACCAGCGCGTCCACGGGGTTGACGGTCGTCGCGGTGGTGCGGACGAGGACGTCGGTGGGTCCGGGGCGCGGGGCCGGAAGGGTCCCGTGGCGGATCAGGTCCGCGGGGCCGCGTGCGGTGACGTAGGCCGCCTGCATGGTGCCGTCCGGGACTGCTTCCGGCCGGTCGGAGCCGGGCCTTTCTGTCGTCAACTTCCCTCCCTCGCCTAGGAGTTCACCTCAGACCTGACACTCTGCACTGATCAGTAAAGACAATGACCTGCACCGTCTAGTGTAGTCAAGTCGAGGCAGCGGCGGGCTGTTCCGGCGCTGCTCGATCGATCACTGCACCACGCACGTGAACGTGCAAGAAACGGGGGTCCGATGTCGAGCGAGCAACTGTCCGTGGACGGAAGGAAGGCGGGCGACCGGCGTCCCGAAGCGGGAGCGCCGGACGGCGCGGAAGCGGCCCGCGGCACCCGGGGCCGGAAGGGCGTCCGCCTCCCGTCGCTCACCGGGCTGCGGTTCCCGGCGGCGCTGCTCGTCTTCCTCTACCACGCGGCGCTCCCCATCCCGAGCCTGCGCCTGCTGGAGAGCGACGACGCACAGAACGCCTTCACCAGGGCCGCCGAGCAGGCGGGCGCCCTCGGTGTCAGCTTCTTCTTCGTGCTCAGCGGGTTCGTGCTGACGTGGTCGGTGCGCGAGCGCGACGGCGCGGGGGCCTTCCTGCGCCGCAGGTTCGTCAAGATCTACCCCAACTACGTGGTCACCTGGCTCCTCGCCATGCTGCTCTTCGCCCACGCCTTCACCGACTTCTGGCGGGCGGCGGCGAACCTGCTGATGCTCCAGGTGTGGATACCCGACTTCGACACCTACTTCAGCGTCAACACGCCGAGTTGGTCGCTCGGGGTCGAGCTCGTCTTCTACGCCTCCTTCCCGCTCCTCTACGCCCTGCTGCGGCGCATACCGGCGCACCGGCTGAAGTACTGGGCGGCCGGCGCCGTCGTCGGCGTCTTCGCCATCCCCTTCGCCGCCTACCGGCTCCTCCCCTCGACGCCGCAGGTGCCGGGCGGCTACGACGCCTCGCCGCTCCAGTACTGGGTCACCTACGTCCTCCCGCCGACGCGGCTCCTGGAGTTCGGGCTCGGCATCCTGGTGGCGCTGATGGTCCGCAACGGCCGCTGGCGGAACATCGGCCTGCTGTGGTCGGGCGCCCTGCTCGCCGGCGCCTACGTGCTCACCGGCTTCGTGCCGTACCTGTACGCGCAGCGCAGCATCTGCGTCGTCCCGATCGTGCTCGTCATCGCGGCGGCGGCGACCGCCGACATCGAGGGACGCCCGAGCCTCCTCAGGACGCGGAGGGCCGTCTGGCTCGGCGAGATCTCGTTCGCCTTCTACCTGCTCCACTACGTCGTCCTCACCTACGGGCGAGAGGTGTTGGGCGACGACCTCTTCAGCACACCGGCGACGATCGGGCTGCTCCTCGCCGAAGCCGTCGTCGCCGTCTGGCTCTCGTGGGCGCTCTACGGGCTCGTCGAGCGCCCGCTCACCCGGCGCTGGTCCCAGAAGCGCACACCGCTGCAACCGGATACGACATCGACGCGACAGGAGACGCACCGTGAGCACTGACCGCAAGATCCTGGTCACCGGCGCCGCCGGGCAGGTCGGCCGCGAAGTGGTGAAGCAGCTGCACGCCCAGGGCGCACCCGTGCGCGCCGGCGTGCGCAGCAGCCCGCCCTCCGCGGTCCCGGGCGGAGTCGAGACGGTCCCCGTCGACCTGACCCGACCGGCCACGCTGGAGGCCGCGTTGGACGGGGTCGGCAAGGTCTTCCTCTACGCGGTCCCCGGCGGGACCGAGACCTTCGTCCGTGCGGCGCGCGAGGCCGGCGTCGAGCAGGTCGTGCTCCTCTCCTCCCACACGGTGGTGGCGGGCTTCCCCGAGCAGCAGGCCATCACCGCGATGCACGTGGAGGCCGAGGAGGCCGTGCAGGCGTCGGGCATCCCCTACACCTTCCTGCGGCCCGCCAACTTCGCCACCAACATCCTGATGTGGGGATGGCCGGAGAGCATCCGCGCCCAGGGCGCCATCCGCTTCCCCTACCCGGAGTCGCACAGCGACGCCATCCACGAGGCGGACGTGGCGGCCGTCGCGGCGGTGGCGCTCACCCAGCCGGGGCACGAGGGGCGGGCGTACTTCGTCAGCGGGCCGGAGTCGATCACTCAACGCCGCCAACTGGAGGCGCTCTCCCGCGTGTTGGGCCGTCCGCTGGAGTTCGTCGAGCTGAGCGAGGAGAAGGCGAGAGCGGAACTCGCCGACATCATCCCGGAGTGGGTGCGGGACAGCGTCGTCGGCTACTGGGCGCGCTCGGACGGCCGCCCGACCGAACTCTCCGACGAGGTGGAGCGGCTCACGGGACGCCCGCCCCGCACCTTCGAGGAGTGGGCGGCCGACCACGCGGCCGACTTCCGCGAGTGAGGGACCGCCCCGGCCGGACACCTCCGGCCGGGGCGGAACCCGGAACCAGTGGGCGCACCCTCGTCCGCGGCCGGATCTGTGTGACGGGAGCACCTGGGTAGACAGGAGCGAAAAATTTAGACTTGCCGTTCAAAAGAGAAGATTGTCAACTACGTGGAATACGGGGGTACACGACGTGGGGACAAGCACGCACCAGCAGGGCACGGAGCCGCCTCCGGGTCTGGCCGAGACTCTCGACGACGGCTTCCTCTCCGAGCTGTGCGCCGGCCTCTTCGCGTCGATCCCGCGCATGGACCAGCGCCGCAGAGGCGAGCAGTACGTACGGGGTCTGCTCCTCGCCGAGGGGCGCAAGTCGATACGGAACATCGCGGCGCTCCTCGGCCAGGCGTCCGCCGAGCAGAGCCTCCACCACTTCGTCAGCAGCTCCACCTGGGAGTGGGTCCCGGTCCGGCAGGCGCTCGCCGCGTACGTGCAGCGTGCGGTCCCGCCGCTGGCCTGGGTGATCCGCCCGGTCGTCACGCCGAAGGCCGGCCGGCACTCGGTCGGCGTCGACCGCTACGTCGTCCCGGAGTCGGGGCAGGTCGTCAACGCGCAGCGCTCGATGAGCGTATGGGCGGCGCGGGACGAGCTGAGCGTCCCCGTCGGATGGCGGCTGCACCTCTCGCGCGCGTGGCTGGAGGACGGCCCGCGCCGGCGCAAGGCGCTGATACCGGAGGGGTGGGAGGAGGAGACGGCGGAGGAGTGCGCCGTCGAGACCTACCTCGACATCGGCCTCGAGCGGTCGGCAGGGCCCGTCGTGATGCACGTGGGGAAGGCCGACGTGGCGCGCACGGTGGGCCGGCTGCGTGCCGTGGGGGTGCCCTTCCTGCTGCGCATCAGCGGTGCGCAGGAGTTCCGGCAGGCACCGCGCGGCGGCGTCCCGCTGCGCGTCGCGGGCCCGATCGCGGGGCGTCAACTCCTGCGCGCCTTCCGCGATTTCCGCCGCCCCGTCGCGCACCCGGGCACCACCTGCCGCCACGTCACGACGCTGCCCGTGCACGCGCCCCCGGTCCCTGCGCACCGGCGGCGCGGCGTGGACGGTGCGGGCACCCTCCTGCTGCTCGGCGTCTCGCCGACCGGCGGCGGCCGGTCCGACGACGTGTGGCTCACCGACATGGCCGACGCACCCCTCCACCGCCTCCTGCGGCTCACGCGGTTTCTCGACCGCGTCGAGGCCGACCTCGCCACCGTCTCCGAGGAGGTCGGCGTCCGCGACTTCGCCGGCCGGTCGTTCAGCGGATGGCACCGCCACGTCACCCTCGCCTCCGTTGCGCACCTCGTCGCCGCCGTCTCGGCGCGCGAGGCCCACCGGGCGCTGCCGCAGTACTGCTCCTGACGGGCCGTACGGGCGCCTCAGTCGCCGAGGAGCCCGCGCAACCTCGTGAGCCGCACGGCGAGTTGGATGTCGAAGGAGCGCTCGGGCGACTGCCAGTCGTCCCCGAGCAACTCCCCGACGCGCTCCAGCCGGCGGCTGACGGTGTTGGGGTGCACGTGCAACCGCAGCGCGGCCCGCGTGGGGCTGCCGCCCGTCTCGAAGTAGGCGAGCAGCGTGGGGACGAGGTCGGTGCAGCGCTCCTCGTCGTAGCGGAGGGCGGCGCTGATCTGCGCGTCGACGAAGCGCGTGACGTCGCGGTCGGAGCTCAGCAGCATCCCGACGAAGCCGAGTTCGTCGGTCGAGGAGGGACGGCCCGACCAGCTCAGGGCCGCCATGGCGGCGAGGCACCTGGACGCCTCCAGGTACGCGTCGCGGCACCCTTCCGGGCCCCGGGCCGGGCCCGCGCTCGCGACGGTCGGGGGCGTGTGCTCCAGCGCGGAGATCCGCTCGTGCACCTGCCTGGCTGCTGCGGCCGCGTCGCTCCCCGGCACCAGGACCACCGTGCGCCCGCCGCGGGAGCGGCTCGGCCACGCGTCGCCGAACCCGCGGTCGGGGCGTGCGCGCGGGGAGGCGTCGGGGGTGGCCTCGCGCCTCACCACGACGACGATGTGCGGTTCCCCGAGGTCGATCCCGTGGCGGAGGAACCGCAGCGCCGTCTGCTGGGGTGCGGCGTTCTGCCGGCCGAGGAGCTCGTCGAGCAGCCGCTCGTGCGCCTCTCTGCCCCTGACGGGCGCGGCCCCGCTCTCCAGGAGCATCCGGAAGGCGAGCGCCTGCGCCGTGGGGCCGAGTAATCGCCGTGCGTCCGGGGCGAGTTCGGACGGTGCGCGGACGGCGAGGGTGCCCAGGTGCTCCCCGGCGGCGTGGACGGGGGCGACCCAGGTGCCGCCGAGGAGGCGGCGCGGTGGCTCGTCGGGCCCCGGTGCGGGCGCGCTCGGGCGCTCGGGGGGAGTGAGGGTGGCGGAGGAGCGGGCGCCGGCGAGGAGCGCGCCGTGCGGTGAGTAGACGGCGACCGTGCCCTCCAGCAGCTCCTCGGCGAGGCCGACGACGGTCTGCATGTCGCCCCGGAGCGCGGCGTCCACCAGCCGCCTCCGGTGCGCCGCGACGGCAGCGGCCCTGGCGTGCTCCTCCTCGGCCTTCGCCGCCGCCTGCTCCAGCGCGGCGCTCTCGGTCCGCGCCTGCTCGACGGAGCGCGCCCAGTGGAGCACCGCGCTCGCGAGCCCGCCGAACCGCAGGAGCAGCGACTGCTCGTGCGCGTCGAGGTGGCGGGCGGTGCGGTAGGCCGCGTAGAGCACGCCGAGCGGTTCGCTGCCGTGCAGGAGCGGTACGGCGAGGATGCTCCGCAACTGCTCGGCGCGGGCCGCCGCTTCGGTCGCCGGGTGCCGGCCGGTCTCGCCCGTCGGGTAGTCCGGGAGCCAGAGCGGTGCGCCGTGCTCCAGGACGCGCTCGTCGAGGCCGTCCTGTGCGCCGGGCCAGGGCGTGCGGAGCGGTGCTGCGTTTCCGTCGGATGAGCGCACGGGCTCGTTCGGAGTTCCGCGGCGGAGATTCACATAGCAGACGTCGGCGCCGATCATGAGGCGCGCGCGGCGGGTGAGAATTCCGAGAAGCGCGGGGAGATCTTCGGCGAGCATCAGCTCGCTCAGCGAATCGACGAGTGCGGCCTGCTCGTTCTCGCGTTTGCGGTGGTATTCCATGCGGCCCGAGATACGCAGGGCGAGTTCCCCGACGCTTCCCGGGTCCTCGTGCCCGTCCGGGCGCCCGCTCTCGCCCGATGCCCCCGGATCTGTGGCCCGTTCCCCCTCTGCGAGCGATCTGAGGGCTCCCAGAGCCGCCGTCTCCACGCGTGCGCTCGACAACTTCGCCCCTCCCCCGTCAGGCCGCCCGGCGCCCCCTGAGCCGACGGTCCTGCATGCGGGGAATGCTATGTAGTGGGGTTGTGAAGCGTCAACACCTCGTTATCACAAGCGAGTTATGCTCTTGCTTTCCCGCTGTATTCCTCGGTTTATGCGTCCCTTCGTTTTCCGTGCACGGTAATTCCGGGGCGGGTGTGCCCGGCGCGGCGGGCGCGTGACCGTCCGCCGCGCGGGGCGCCCGTCTCGGAGTTACAGGTGGAGGGTGAAGACGACCTCGCCGCCGTGCTCGGCGCGCTCGACGCCTTCGAGCGCGCCGAGGAGGTGGAGCGCGGGGGTGTTCTCGCGGGTCGTGCGGGTGCGCAGGCGGGCGGCGCCGAACGCCTTGGCGCCGTGGACCAGTTCGCGCAGCACCGCCTTTCCGATGCCGGAGCCGCGGTAGGCGCGGCCGAGCCAGACGCCGCCCTCGACGAGGCTCGACTCGGCGGCGCCCTCGCCCTCTTCGAGCGGGGCGAGCCGTGCCGCGCCGGCCACGGTGCCGTCGACGACGACTGCGTACGTCCGCTCGACCGGGGCCGCGCTCAGCGAGCGCGTCAGGTGGAAGCGGAGGAACGCCTCACGGACCTCGGGCGACCAGCCCGCGCCCTCGGCGGGCTCCGGCATGACCTCGGCCGGTTCGGCCTCGGCCACGGCGGTCGCGAGGAGGTCGCGGAGGAGGGGCTCGTCGAGCGGTATCAGCATGATCCGCCGGTCGGAGGCGAGTTCGGGGGATAGGGACATGCGGTGAGTCTGCCACGCCCCTCTGACACACCGTCGGCTGCCGCATGCCATGTACACGCGGCGCCCCGCGCGTCGGCCCTGCGGGAGGACGAACGCACGGGACGCCGCGTCGGGTTGACGCCCGGCTGCTCAGCGGAGCAGGTCCTCCAGGCCGTCGAGGTCCTCCAGGTCGCGCAGGTCGCCGGGGGTCTTCGGGACGTTCTCCGGTGCGGAGGCGACCTTGGCGTAGGTGTCCGTGGCGCCCCCGTTCCACGCGACCTTCAGCGTCTTCGCCTCCAGCGTCTCGACCTGCCCGTTGGTCCGCTCCTCGCCGGCGCCCTCGGGGCACTTGAGCACGAGCGCCTGCCCTTCGTCGTCGAGGACGCGGCCCGTGCAGACCTGCTTGCCCGACAGGAGCGAGACGCCGTCCGACGCGATCGTGAGGAGCTGCTTCCCGCCGCCGGACCGTGCGCTCCAGACCCCGGTGAGGGTCCCGGGACCTTCCTCGTCCGAGCCGTCGGCGGCCTCCTCGTCCGGAGTGCTCTCCGTCGCCGAGGGGGCCGCCTGCTCCTTGTCGTCGCCGCCTTCGTCGCTGCTGCCGCAGCCGCCGACGAGCAGCGCCGCGGCTGCCGCAGCGGCGGCGGCCCCTGTCCTGAGTGCCGATGTGCGCACCGGATTCCCCTCCGTTGGTTGGCAGTTGTGTGGCAGGCGTGAGGACGGCACGGGCCCCGTGGGCCGCGCCGGGGGTGTTCTTCCGTCAGCCTTCGAGGTCCGGCAGGCGCTCGTCGGTGTCCCCCGGCGCTTCCGTCGGCACGTCGCTGGGGAGGGTCGAGGGCAGCCTGCTGGGGGTGCCCTCCGCCTTGGTGAAGCGGTCGGCCTTCCCCGACTCCCAGGAGACGGTGAGGCTGCCGTCCTCGGACGCCTCCGCGACGCCGCGTGCGAACTCGTCGCTCCCGTCGGGGCAGGTGAGGTCGAGGCGCACGCCCCCGTCGCTGTCCCCGACGGTGCCGGCGCAGGTCGTCTTGCCCGTGAGCATCGCCTTGCTCTTGCTGATGGTGAGGATGCGGAGGTCGTTGTCGCCGGGCTGCGCGTCGTTCTTCCAGGCGCCGACGAGGTCGGCCGCCTTCGCGCCGTCGGACGGCCGCGCCGGTGCGGAGGGGGCCCCTGACGGGGAGCCCTTCCCGTCGTCCTCGCCGCCGCCGCTGCACCCGCCCACCAGGAGGGCGGCCACCGCGCACCCGGCCACCGCACTGCTCAACCGTCCTGCCCTGCGCACCTGTTCCCCCTCGGTCGTGCCGTGGTCGTGCACCGTCGGTGCGGGCGGCGTCGTGGTCCGCCCGTGCGGACGAGGCCCGGTGTGGGCCAGAGGTCAAGTTAGCACCAGGGCGGCCCGGGGCGCCGTGGCTGCGACGTCCGGGATCGTCGACGGAACGGCAACAGGAACCGCACGGGGACGGGCCGGCAGCGCCGGCCGCCTGCGCTCGCACGGCGAGGCGCCCCGCACGCGCTGCACTCGGGGGCGGTGCAGCGTGCGCGGGGCGCCGTCGGGAAGAACACTACGCACCAACTCCGGGCACGCAAAGGGTGGTTCACCCATACGGGTAAACCCGCACCCAAGCCTGCTCCGGACGGCAAAGCAATGGCAAAGCAACCGGAAGCACCCTTTGTTGTCGCAAAAGGGGTTGGTGCGGGGCTCGCACGGCGCCCTACCGTCGTCTGCGGGGGCAGGCGGACGCACTCGGGGCAGGACCGGGGCGCCCGGCGCCAAGAGGGGGAGCGGTGGCGGGCGGCAGCGTGCGCGGACCAGCGGGAGCGGGCGACGCAGGAGCGGAGGGGGGCCGCCGCGCGGCGCGGACGGGCAGGCGCGCGGCGCCCGGAAGGCGGCGCGCGGCGCCCGGAAGGCGGCGCGCGGACGCCGTTCCCGCGCTCGACACCGCGGTCGCGGGGCTCGTCGTGAAGGTGGGCGACTACCCGCTCCACCACGGCGGGCTCGGCGCCGTCCGCAGCCTCGGCCGCGCAGGCGTGCCCATGTACGCGCTCACCGAGGACGGTTGGACCCCAGCGGCCCGGTCGCGGTACCTGCGCGAGGCGCTGGTCTTCCCGACGAGCGGGAGGGAACCGGCGGAGGCGCTGACGACGGGGCTGCTCCGCGCCGCCCGCCGGATCGGAGGGCCCGCGGTCCTGTTCCCGACCGACGAGGAGGCGGCCGTCCTCATCGCGGAGCACCAGCCGCTCCTCGCCGACCACTTCCTCTTCCCGCGGGTCCCGCCGGGACTGCCGCGGCGGCTCGCGAGCAAGCAGGGCCTCCATGAACTCTGCGCCGAGCACGGCGTCCCCTCGCCCGCCGGTGCCGCGCCCCGCACCAGGGACGAGCTGCTCGCCTACGCCGATCGGGCGCGGTACCCGCTCGTCGCGAAGAACCGCGAGGCGTACCAGCGGCGTTCGGCGCCCGCCGTCGACGGCACCACCCTCGTCGCCCACCGCGAGCACCTGCTGCGGCTCGCGCGCGGCTGGGCGGAGGACCCGGGCGTCGTGCTCCAGGAGTACCTCCCGCGCGAGGACGCCGAGGACTGGATCGTCCACGCGTACGTCGACGCCGACGCGGCCGTCCGCGTCCTCTTCACCGGCGTCAAGATGCGCTCCTGGCCGCCGCACGCCGGTATGACGGCCGCGGCCTGCACCGTCGACAACCCCGAACTCGCCGAACTCTCCGCGCGGTTCGCCAAGCTCGTCGGCTTCGCCGGCATCCTCGACCTCGACTGGCGGCACGACCGCAGGGACGGCCGCTACCGCCTGCTCGACTTCAACCCGCGGATGGGCGCGCAGTTCCGGCTCTTCGAGGACGACGCGGGCGTCGACGTGGTGCGGGCGCAGCACCTCGACCTCACGGGCCGCCCGGTGCCGTCGGGCGGGCAGTCGCGGCGGCGCCGCTTCGTCGTCGAACACGTCGACGCCGCCGCCCGGTTGGCGTACCTCGGCTCCGACTACCGCGCCCCGCACGCCACTTCCCGCGCCGACCGCACCGAACTCGCCTGGGCGGCCTCCGACGACCCGCTCCCCGCAGCGCTGATGGCCGCCCGCCTGGTGCGTCCGGGAGCCAGACACCTCTGGCGGCTCTGGCGCGCACGGCGCTGACCCCGAGGGGCGCACGAGGGCGCACCGGAGCAACCCCTCATATCCGGCGGGCGAGTGGGAGAGAACGAGAGGGCGCGGCCCCGGGGGGAGCGGCGCAGCCGTACGACGAAGGCGGCCGCCGGTCGGCCCGGCGGCGCAGCAGAGGGGGAGGGACCCAGGTGGACCAGAAAACCGGCAAAAAGCCGCAAGCCCGCCCGGCCGTCGTGATCGGCGCCGGGCCCTACGGGCTCTCGGCAGCCGCACACCTGCGCCAACTCGGCGTGCCGGTAAGGGTGTTCGGCGATCCGATGGTGAGCTGGCGGGAGAACATGCCGCCCGGCATGCTGCTGAAGTCGACGCCGGCCGCCTCGAACATCTCCGCGCCGCGGCTCGGCCACACGCTCCTCGACTACTGCGCCGAGTCGGGGGAGCGCCGCTACGAGTCCGACTGGGACCTCGTACCCGTGGAGACCTTCGCGCGCTACGGCGAGTGGTTCCAGCGCACGCTCCTTCCCGACCTCACGCGGACCCGGATCGTCTCCGTCGATCCGACGCCCGACGGCGGCTTCGAGGTCAAGGCCGACTCGGGGGAGTTCGTCGAGGCGGGTGCCGTCGTCGTCGCGACGGGGCTCGCGGCAAGTGCCCGCATACCGCGGCCACTTGCCGCCGCTGCTGCGGTGGACGGCGGGACGGCCGCCGGCGCGCTCGTCTCGCACAGCGGTGACCACGGGGACCTCGGGCACCTCGCGGGCCGCGAGGTCCTCGTCGTGGGCGCGGGCCAGTCCGGTCTCGAGACGGCGGTGCTCGCCGCCGAGGCCGGCGCCTCGGTGCGCGTCGTCGCCCGCCGCGCCTCCGCCGTAGGGTTCGGCGCACCGCCCGACCACCAGCCCCGGATGCGCCCCGACTCACCGTTCGGACGGGCCTGGTCGCTCCACGGGTTCACCTACTACGCCGACGCCTACCGCTACCTTCCGGCCCCCGTCCGCTCCCGGCTCGCGCACCGGGTACTCGGGCCGCTCGGCGCCTGGTGGCTGCGTGAGCGGTTCATGGCCTCGAACGTCGGCGTCACGCAGGGGCACGCGCTCGTCCGTGCCGACCGCGTCGACGGGGGCAGCAGGATCGCGCTCCGGCTCGGCGGCGGCCGCCGCCTCGAAGCCGACCACGTCGTCTCCGCCACCGGCTACCGCACGGACCTCGGCACCCTCGGCTTCCTCAGCGCAGAACTGCGCGCACGGCTCGTCCCCAGCGGGCGCGACACCTCGCCGCTGCTCGGCCCCGGGTTCGTCTCCTCCGTGCCGGGGCTGTACTTCACGGGGCTCCCGGCGGCGGCCTCGTACGGGCCCGTGATGCGGTTCGTGGTGGGCACGGAGTTCGCGTCTCCGCGCCTCGCTGCGGCGGTGGCGGGGAGGTATGGGGGGTAGGGCGGCGTGTGCGCGTCCTCGCCACCTGCCAGCGGTGCTGCCCGACTCCACCGCCGCGTCCACGAAGCGCTGCTCGCCCCACCGCCCCGGCGAACGAAGGGAACACCGTGGCCCAGCCGCACACCGACAACCCGCCCAGCGACCTCCCGCCCGCCCTGGAATCGATGACTCTGCTGGTCGCCGCCGTCATCGTCCACGACACCGAGAACAACCGCGTCCTGCTCCTCCAGCGCGGCCCCGACGCCAAGTTCGCCCAGGGGATGTGGGACCTGCCCGGCGGCAAGAACGACCCCGGCGAGCCCATCACCGACACCGCCGTACGCGAGCTGTACGAAGAGACCGGGCTGACGGTGCAGCCCGGGGCTCTCCGCGTCGCCCACCTCATTCACGCCGCCCGCGGTGTCGAATCCCCCAACGGCTTCTTCACCGTCGTCTTCGCCACCCACGACTGGACCGGCCAACCCGAAAACCGCGAACCCCGCAAACACGCCCAGGTCCGCTGGGCCGACGTCAACGCCGCTCCCGAAGAGTTCGTGGAAACCACTGCCAGCGCACTCCACCGGTACCTCGGAAAAGGGCCGCAGATGTCCCTCGACGGTTGGCACTGAGATCTTGCCCACCGCGGACACGGCTGGGCGCACACGCGTGAAGTCGGTGTCCTGCAGCGCGGGTTGTCTCCGAGACCAGGCCGACAGGACGCCGCCCCCGCAGGCCGCGCCGAGGGGCCCGACGGCGTGCGGCCGCCGGGCCCCTCCGCGGTCTTCCCCCTGGACGCATCGGCGCGGGTACGCGCCCCCCGGTCCGCCGGCGCCGCCTGGTCGGAGCGGCGCCGGCGGTCGGCTCAGCAGCGCTTGCTGGAGGCGGCCTGGCTCGCCAGCGGGTCGCCCTCGGCGCGCAGGGCGCCCACCGCCGAGGTGCAGTCCGACACGGTGCCGGTGCCCTCGGTCCAGAACTCCTGGTCGGTGGTGTTCTCCGCGACCTTCTTCCCGTGGTACTCGTCGGTGTCGTGGTCGTAGACGGCGAGCGAGACGTCGTACGGGGCGGCGCCGTCGTGGAACTGGTCCCAGACCCAGACGTACGCGTAGTTCTCCTCGCACTTCTCCGAGTAGAACTGCTTCACCGAGGCGACCTGCACCCCGTCCCGCGTGGCGACGCCCTTGGTGCCGATCTCGTGCGCGTCGTCGCAGACACCGGCGGCGCGGGCGAGCTTGCTGTTCGGGTTCCCCTTCTCCGAAGGCGCGGTCGTGCTGGTGTCGGCGCGCTGCGAGGGCGAGGGTGCCGGACCGCTGCCGGCGTACGCGGCGCCTGCCGGGAAGAGCAGAAGTGCCCCGGTGGCCACGGCGATTGCTCCCTTTCCGTACCGGTTGGTGAGCGGGTTACGCATGGATGTTTCCCCCTTTGTGCGGCTCTGGTCGAATATCAGGGGCATGTGGTCAATGGCCCCTGGGCACCTACTGAGACAGCCCAACTCCCCCGACGGTTGTACGGAGTTCGGCGCGCACTCTCTTGCCCGTACGCCGCCGCCCGCGCTCCGGCGCGGGAGGCACTCCGCGGCACGCACCGCCTGCCCGGTCCCGAGCCCGGTCCTGCGGTGCACCGCGGGTCAGCGTGCCGCGAGGGCGCGGAGGGTGGAGTCGAAGTCGGGGTCCGCCGCACCGGGGCGGTTGAACGGCAGCTTCGCCAGGGCCGCCGCCATGCCGCAGGTCCCGCTCACCCCGGCGTAGACGAGGCCGCCCCCGACCAGCGCCGAGACCACCCGCGCCTTCGGCGAGACGAACCGTCCACCGGCGAGCCCCACGAGGACGAGCGCGCCGGCGGCGCACCGCACCTGCCGCTCCATCGGCCAGACGCGCGGCGTCCCTTCGGACCGCTCGACGGGCAGCCCCGCCCCGCGCCAGGCGGTGGTGCCGCCCCCGAGCGAGGCCGCCCGCACGCCTTCCCCCGCGAGCACCTGGCGCGCCTGCTCGGAGCGGCCGCCCGAGGCGCAGACGAAGAGCAGCCCGGAACCGCCGGCCGCGGAGCTGAGCGCCGGGATGCCCTGGCGCAGCCGGTCGAGCGGGACGTTGTAGGCGCCCGGCAGGTGCCCGGTGGCGAACTCGGCGGGCGTCCGCACGTCGACGACGGCGAGGTCGGCCGTCCGCCCGGCGGCCTCTTCGGGGGTGAGGGTGGTCTCGGCGTTGCTCATGGAGGGCCTCCAGGTTCTTACGAGGTGCGTCGGTCCCGTCCCGGCCGCCGGGCGGGGCCGGCGTCGAACTCCGTGCATTTGTACCTGCGGAGAGGTGCGGGTGGGGGAGTCGAGCACGGTGAGACTCGTCGCCCGCTCCGCGCCCCGGGGCCCCAGGATGAGCGAGGAGGGCCGCGACCGCGTGGACGCCGCCCCGCAACTCGCCGCCGTCTCCGGTGTGCTGGACCGCCGGAGACGGGCCCGCACCGGAGTTGACGCCTCCGCCGCCGGAATCCCGTGGCGGCACAGGCATGGAACGCGCGGCACGAGGGATACGCACCCGTACGGGTCCTTGCACGTCGGCAGGGTGAACTTCCCGTCGCGGAACGCGGTATGCGGCCTTCCCCGGACGGCCGGTGACCGTGCACCATGGCGCACACCGTGGACTTCGTCCCGGTTGGTGGGGAGCTGGGTCGGGCACCCGCCATGATCGTCAAGTGACCGGATACGCTGCCGGGTGATGGTGACACCGAGATATTGAGGTTTCGCGCGATCGCTGTCGCTCGTTCCATCAACGTCCGCAGACAGGAGTACCCCTCGTGACCGTCGTCGGACCCTTCGGGCTGAGCGTGCGGGATCAGACTCTCGAAACCGACGTCCAAGCGGGCCTCGCCGACGTCGAAGAGGGCCTCATCGAGGCCACGAAGAGCGACGTACCGTTCATCACCGACGCCGCGCGGCACCTGGTCAGGGCGGGCGGCAAGCGGTTCAGGCCGCTGCTGGTCATGCTCGGGGCGCAGTTCGGCGACCCGTACGCACCCGGGGTCGTGCCCTCGGCCGTCGTCGTCGAGCTGACCCACCTCGCGACCCTCTACCACGACGACGTCATGGACCAGGCCGACGTACGCCGCGGCGTCCCGAGCGCCAACGCCAACTGGGGCAACTCGGTGGCCGTCCTCACCGGCGACTTCCTCTTCTCGCGCGCCTCCCACATGCTCGCCGACCTCGGCCCCGACGCCGTCCGCATCCAGGCGGAGGCGTTCGAGCGGCTGGTGACGGGCCAGATCCTGGAGACGGCGGGCCCGCAGGCCGAGCAGGACCCGATCGACCACTACCTCGACGTCATCGCGGGCAAGACGGGCTCGCTCGTCGCGGTGGCCTGCCGGTTCGGCGCGATGATGGCGGGCGCCGAGGAGAGCCACGTCTCGGTGCTCACCCAGTACGGCGAGCGGATGGGCGTCGCCTTCCAACTCGCCGACGACGTCCTCGACATCGCCAGCGACTCCGCCGAGTCGGGCAAGACCCCCGGCACCGACCTGCGGGAGGGCATCGCCACCCTCCCCGTCCTCCATCTCCGCGCGCGGGCCGCGCACCCGGACGCCACCGCGGAGGACCGCCGGCTCTGCGCCCTCCTCGACGGCGACCTCACCGACGACGGCAGGCACGCCGAGGCCCTCGCCGGGCTGCGCGCCCACCCCGCGCTGGAGCAGGCCCGCAGGGACACCGTCCGGTACGCGCACGAGGCGCGCGAGATGCTGGCGCCGCTCCCCGAGTGCACCGCGAAGGCGGCGCTCTCCGGGCTGTGCGACTCCGTCGTGCACCGGGCCGGCTGAACGCCCGGACACAGCGCGCCCGTTCGGCGCTCGGGGACCGCGCCCTTCGGCCGCAGGTCGCGACCGCTGCGTCCGCGCGCGTACGGCGCCGCCCCGCGGCTCCTACCTCCGGAGTACGTGCGCCGCCGCCGAGTTGGCCCCGGCGGCTGACGCAGCGCTCCGCGCAATCTGTTGCCATGGAGGACACCATCCCGCACCGGTTCGGGTGAGAATGGCGGCGAGGGGTGGACGAGTGCGTTGGCATACACCGCCGCCGACATCGGAGGTAGGGCAACAGATGGCACAGATCCAACCGAGCAGTCCGACACCGGACGAGCCGCAAGGGGCCCAGCGCAAGCCGGGGCGCCGGGCCGTCAGGTACGGAGTCCCCGTCGCGGTCGTCGGCCTGACGGCCGCGACCGTCGGCCTGGTCCCGGCGCTCGCCGACACGGGCGGTCCGGACCTTCCGGACGTCACGGCCGAGGAGCTGGTCGCCAAGGTCGCAGGCGCCGAGACGGACCAGCTCTCCGGCACCGTCAAGATCAAGACCGACCTCGGTCTCCCCGAACTCCCGGGCTCCTTCGGCTCGGACGGCGGAGGCGGACCGTTCGGCGGCGGCCCGGGCGGCGAGAGCGAAGCGCCCTCGGGCGAGAAGGGCGAGGGCAGCAGCCCGGCAGCGCCCGAGGGGCGGCTCATGCAGCTCGCCTCGGGCGAGCACACACTGCGGGTCGCCATGGACGGGCCCGAGCGGCAGCGCGTCTCCCTCGTCGAGAAGGCGGCGGAGTACAACCTCATCCGCAACGGCGCCGACGTCTGGGCGTACGACAGCGGCAGCAACTCGGCCTGGCACACCAAGGCGGAGCCGGGGCCGCACGGCAAGGCCGACAAGGGCCCGAAGGAGGGCAAGTACGCCGACCTCACCCCGCGCGAGGCCGCCCGCCAGGTGCTGAAGGCGGCCGACGGAACCACCTCGGTCTCCGTCGACGGAACGGCCAAGGTCGCGGGGCGCGACGCCTACCAGCTCGTCGTCGCGCCGAAGAAGGCGGAGCACACCACCGTCAAGGACGCCCGTATCTCCGTCGACGCGGAGACGGGCACCCCGCTGAAGTTCACGCTCGGCGCCCGCGAGGGCGGCAAGCCCGTCGTCGACGTCGCCTACTCCGACGTCGACTTCGGCAAGCCGTCGGCCGGTTCCTTCGACTTCAAGCCGCCGAAGGGCACCGACGTCACCGAGGCGAAGCCCGAGGACCACCGGGGCAAGCAGAAGGCGAAGCCGGACGCCCTGCCGGACGCGAAGGCGTTCGACGTCCTCGGCGAAGGCTGGGGCAGTGTCGCCGAGTTGAAGGCACCGGGCGCACCCGGCGCCGGAGGCGAGGACAAGGGCGCGGGCTCGGAGGCCGAGGGGATGCTCGACGGCTTCACCGAGAAGGTGAGCGGCGAGTTCGGCGACGGGCGCGTCGTCAGCACCCGCGTGGTGAACGCGCTCCTCACCGACGACGGCACGGTATACGTGGGCGCCGTCACCAAGGACGGGCTCGTCGAGGCGGCGAACGCCGCCGCCAAGAAGTAGGGCGGTATGCGATGGCGGAGTCGGACCGGGCACCGGGGCCACCCCGGAACGCTTCCCCACCGGAGCGGGGAGCGCCCGCGTCCGGCTCCGCCGAAGCGGTCGTCGCCGCCCGTGGACTCACCAAGCGGTACGGGCGCGGGGCCCCGGCCGTCGACGGGCTCGACCTGACCGTCCCCGCGGGCAGCGTCTTCGGCTTCCTCGGTCCCAACGGCTCGGGGAAGACCACCACGATCCGCATGCTGCTCGGCCTCATCGAGCCCACCAGCGGCACCGCGCACCTCCTCGGCCGCCCGATGCCGGGCTCGTCCCGCGAGGTGCTGCCGCACGTGGGCGCGCTCATCGAAGGCCCCGCGCTCTACGGCTACTTGACCGGCCGCGAGAACCTCCTCCGCCTCGACGCGGCCGACCCGACGGCCGCCCCGCGCACCCGGCGCGAGCGGGTCGGGACGGCGCTGGAGCGGGTCGGCCTCGCGGCGGCCGCGGGCAAGAAGGCGAAGGCGTACTCGCTCGGCATGAAGCAGCGCCTCGGGCTCGCCGCCGCGCTCCTCCAGCCGCGCCGGCTCCTCGTCCTCGACGAGCCGACCAACGGGCTCGACCCGCAGGGCATGCGCGAGATCCGCGGCCTGGTGCGGAGCCTCGCGGCCGACGGCACCACCGTCTTCCTCTCCTCGCACCTGCTCGACGAGATCGAGCAGGTCTGCTCGCACGCGGCCGTGATGAGCGGCGGCCGGCTGATCAGCCAGGGCACCGTGGCCGCGCTCTCGGCCGGGGCGCGCGGCCGCCTCGCCGTCGCGACGCCGGACACCGTCGAGGCGGTGCGGGTCCTCAAGGAGCAGGGCGTGCGCGGCCTCGGCGTCGAGGTCCCCGAGGAGCCGGCAGGGACGCCCCGGGTCACGGGCGAGGCGCCGGGCGCCGAGGAGACCGTCGAACTCGCCGAGCTCAACGCGGAGTTGGTGCGCGCCGGGGTGCGGGTGCGGGGGTTCGGGGTGGAGCGCGCCTCGCTGGAGGACGTCTTCGTCTCGCTCACGGGGGAGGGCTTCGATGTCACCGGTTGAGACCGCGCCGCAGGCCCCGCGCCTCCGGGGGGCGCCCGGGTTCCTCGGCAGCGAGATCCGCCTGACGTTCCGCCGCTGGCGGACGGTGGCGATGCTCGCGGTGCTCGCCGCCGTGCCCGTCCTCGTCGGCGTCGCGGTGCGCATCCGGACGTCGGACGGCGACGCGGCGGGCGGTCCCGCGTTCCTCTCGCAGATCACCAACAACGGGCTCTTCCTCGTCTTCGCCTCGCTCGCCGCCGTACTGCCGTTCTTCCTGCCGATGACGGTCGGCGTCGTCGCCGGCGACTCGGTGGCGGGGGAGGCGGGTTCCGGCACGCTGCGGTACCTCCTGGTGGCGCCGGCGGGGCGGACGCGGCTGCTCGCCGTGAAGTTCGCCGCCACGGTCGTCTTCTGCTTCGCGGCGACGGCCGTCGTGCTCCTCGCCGCGCTCGTCACGGGCGTGCTCCTCTTCCCCGTCGGCGACGTGACGCTGCTCTCGGGTACCTCGGTGCCGTTCGCCGAGGGGCTGTCGCGGGCGCTCGCGGTCGCCGCCGCGGTGGCGCTCTCGCTCGTCGGGTTCGCGGCGCTCGGGCTCTTCGTCTCGACGCTCACCGGCAGCGGCATCGCCGCGATGGCGACGACGGTGGGCCTGCTGATGACGGTCCAGATCCTCGGCACCGTGCCGCAGCTCTCCGCCGTCCACCCCTACCTCTTCCCGCACCACTGGCTGAGCTTCGCCGACCTGCTGCGGGACCCGGTGTACTGGGACGGACTGCTGCGGAACTTCGGCCTCCAGGGGCTCTACGCCGTCGTCTTCGGCTCGGCCGCCTGGGCGCGGTTCACCACCCGCGACGTCACGGCCTGAGCGTACGGCGCGGCCGGGGGCCGTCTGTTCCCCGGCCGCGCCGCGTTCGGTCGCCGTCAGCCGTTCTCGCTTCCGGCGGGCTGGAGCGCGGCCTCCCTCGACGGGCCCTCTTCCGCGGCCTGCCGGCTCTCGGGAGCCGCCGGCTCCTCGGTGCGCGCGTCCTCGTCGGCGGGCTCCCGTACGACGTGGCGGCCGATGGGGTTGCACAGCACCAGCAGGGCGCCCCACATCACGAAGGCGAAGCTCCAGAGGCCCATCATCAGCGCGATGCACAGGTGGAGCAGGAAGCCGGCGGCGAGGAGCCAGGGCCGGGCACGCAGCGGCAGGAAGAGGCAGAGGAAGAGGCCGAACTCGATGAAGAGCGGCACCCAGGTGAGCAGCGCGACGGTGAGCGGCGCCGAGGTGAGCAGGTGGACGAAGGGCGCGAACCAGGAAGGAGCGCCGAAGGCGAGGTCGTTGCCCCAGTAGTAGAGGGCGGTCCCGTCGGCCCACTCCTGGTGGCTGAGCTTGGCGACGCTCGCCTGGAAGTAGACGCCCGCCACCTGGAGTTGGACGGCGAAGGTGAAGACGGCGCCGACCGCGACGGACCAGGCACGCCCACGCGACGGCTCGCCGGCCCGTTGCGTCGGCTGCCAGTGCCAGCGGCGCGGGTCGGTCAGCCCCACCGGGATCAGCAGCAGCGCGAGGACGGAGGCGGCCTGGTCGCCGCCGTCGGGGATGGAGATGCTGTTGTAGAGGCTCGCCGCGACGTACCAGTGCGGGATGCAGGTGAACCTCGGGCGCCAGCCGCTGGCGGCGAGGAGGCACACGGCCACGCAGATCCAACGCGCCGCCTCCAGCCCGCCGTCGGGCGCGACGCAGAAGACGCTCGCGGCGCGCACGCCGTCGCAGTAGGGGGCCTGGCCGCGGTTGACGAGCAGACCGAAGAGCGAGTCGGTCTCGCTGAAGACGAGGGTGGCGGCCGTGCCCAGGGCGATGAGGGTGCGCGCGAGGCCGAGGCAGTTGCCCCAGGGGACCGGAAGGTCGAACGTCTTCCTCATCGTTGCGCCCCCTTGCAGGTGACGGAGAGGTGGAGGGAGCGCTCGGCCTTGTGCGTCTCGTCGACGAGTCCGCGCCAGGCCCAGGGGTGCGGTTTCGAGGAGACGGCGTGCACGTCTCCGCAGAAGCTCGGCGACGGGGTGCGGTTGACGACCTTCCGGCCTTTCCGCTTGTCCTCGGCCGCGCACCTGCGCGGGTCGTCCGAGCTGCACTTGTGCCATTCCTTCTCCGGAACGCGCTCCAGAAGCTTCGCGTACTCGGGGCCCTGGGCCCTCGAATACCGGTCGAGCCCGAAGCTGTTGACGGCGGAGGCGTGCGGGGTCGCGGAGAGCTTGACGGTTTCGCCCGCCGCCTTGACCCGGTACATCTCGACGGCCGGGTCCCGCGGGGACTTGGTGAAGAAGGCCCAGCCCTGCGGGAGGACGCGCGTCGCCGCCTCCTGCGAGGCACGGCTCTCGCCCGGCAGCGTGAGCGCGTTCGACGGGAGGTGCGCGTGGATGCCGTACAGCGCGACGAGGAAGACGAAGGCGGCTGCCGTCCACACGGCGCCGCGGGGGACCGCGGTGGTAGCGGGCGGGGAAGCGCGCCATACGGGGGGCGTTGGGGACATCGGTACTTCCGGGTCGGGTGGGCGGGGAGGGGCCGCCGTCGAGCGACGGCGGCCCCGGTGGGTCATGCCTTCATGAGCTTGCTGAACTCCGCGACGGCCTGCTCCTTGCTGAGCGAGCTGTCGGCGGCGCTGGGAAGGACCCAGTTGGTGCCGTAGACCCAGTTGGCGCCGACGACCGCGGCCTCCATGACGGCGACCACGGCGGCGGTGAGCCCGCCCGCCACGTGGACGAGGGCGGCACCGACGGCGACGTAGAGGCAGGTGCCGCTCGCGTCGTCCTTCTCCTCCGCGATGACGCCGACGTCCACGAGGTCGTCCGTGGTCTTCTGGAGTGCCGTCTGCACGCGCTCGACGTCGCCCGAGCGCATCTCCGTCGAGAACTCCGCCATTGCGCCGGGGCGGTTCTTCTCGACGGCGTCCATCACGGCGTCGCCCGCCTTGAGGACGTCGGCCGTGTTGTTCTTCTCGTAGCCCTCGCCCATCGTGGCGAAGAGTTCTTCCGACTTGCCGAGTTCTTCGGCCACTTCACCCTGCCCGAAGAGAATCCCCCGGAAGAGCGAGCGTCCGTCATCGGCGGCCCCCACCTTCCCCGAGACCGGGACGGTCGCGGAGACCTCGGCTGTCGGGGCCTGACTCGCTGCGTAGGCGGTGGTCGCCCCGCCGAGCGCGAGCGCCGCCGCCACGACGGACGCGAGCGCCTTCGACTTTGCTCTCACTTAATACCTGCCTCTCCGGCAATTGATTCCGATTGGAAACATTCCCCCTGTAAATACGGCACGTGAGCGCGTGCCGTATTCGCCGAAGGAGCACCGAACGCTAACAGGTTTGCGGTAAAGGGAAGCGGAGAAAGTGGAATGCTACCTTCTGTTATTCGATCAAGTCCGTACAACCGAGGGGAAGCGCAAGTACCTCCCAATTCGGGTATGTGGAGCGCCGGCTGTGACGGGCCGGTGAAAAAGCGCACGGAGGTGTGCGGCCCTTCTTGCTCCTTTTCATGATGTTCCCGGCAAGGGGAACAACACGTTCACGTACGGCGGTTCGGGGCGCGCGGGAGGGTGGCGGTGCGCGGGTGTGGTGCATGTCACCGGGCCGGACGTGGGGCCGGCGAGCGTGGTGACGTTGAGTCATCCCCCCTGGTGAGGCCGGGGTTGGCGCGGCCGTACGCCCCGGGGCGCGCACGGCCGCTCGCCTCAGCGGTCGCTGTCCAGGACGGCGGCGCCCCGCGCCGCGTCGTCGCAACTCACCGCCACCTCGCGGCCGTCGGCCGTGGTGACGACGAGGCACTCGCCGCCCCGCACGAGGTAGGCGGTGAGCGTTCCCTTCCGGCGGACGCCCCAACCGCCCACGGACATCGCGGAGACGGCTTCGGCACGGGCCGACGTGATCTGCTCGGCCCCGATCGTCCGGCTCGGCCGGCCCCAGGGGCCCAGCCCGATCCGCAGCCCGTGGACGCCCGCGACGACTCGCACCCGGGACACGAGGAGCACCGCCACCGGCAGGACCAGGAGCGCGAGCGACACGGGCCCGAGGCTCTGCCACTGGAGGCCGATCACCACCGCGGTGAAGGCGAGGCTGCCGAAGGCGAGCAGCCAGTTGGACGCACCGCCCACCCACGCCGTCCGTGCGGAGCCGCTCCTGCCGTCCGTGCCGTCCCCCTGAACCGTCACGGTCACTCCCCTCTCTCGATCATGCGGGCGAGCTCCTTGCGGCTGTACCCGATCCGCTTCCCCAGCGCGACGGCCTGGCGCAGCAGTTCGTGCAGCTCGACGTCGGCCGCGCTGGCGCGCCCGACGGTCACGCCACGGCCGCGGCGGAACTCCAGGACGCCCTCCTCGCGCAGGAGGTGGAACGCCTTGAGCACCGTGTGCCGGTTGACGTCGAGGGCCTCGGCGAGCTCGGCGGCCGGCGGCAGCCGGTCCCCCGGATGGAGCGAGCCCTCGCGTACGGCGGCGCGGATGCCCGCCGCCACCTGCTCGTAGAGCGGCAGCGGTTCCGCGGGATCGACCTCAAGGAGCATGGTGACAATGAGACTACATCAACTAGACTCATCCGCAGACGAGTTGACGGCCGGCAGCAGGGGACCGGCCCGGGGAAAGGATGGTCCGACGTGTCCGGAGGCCGCGAAGGTGCGCGACCCGTGTTCGCCGAACGGCGGCGACTGCCCCGGGGGTTGGACGCGGTCGTGCTCGTCTGCACCGCCGCGTGCGTGCTGAGCATCCCGTTCCTCCTCGGCTTCACCGAGGCGGAGAACGTCGCCTCCTGGATCGGGCTCCCGATCTTCCTCGGGATCGTCCCGCTGCTCCTCGCGGCCATGCACAGCAGGGTCTCCGTCGCCGACGGCCGGCTCACGCTCGCGCTCGTCCCGCTGTGGCGCAAGCACCTGCCGCTCGACGACCTCGTCGAGGTACGCCAACGCACGATCCGCGCCCGCGACATGGGCGGCCTCGGCCTCCGCCGCACCCTCGACGGGGCGACCGCGCTCGTCCTCCGGGGCACCTCGGCCGTCGAGGTCGTGACGCGGCAGGGCAAGCGGTATGTCGTCGGGACGGGGCGGCCGGAGGAGCTCGCCGAGGCGCTCGGCGCCCGCGCCGGGCGGTCGGCGCGCTGAGGGCGCGCCGGGCGGTCAGCCCGCCGTCGGCTCCGTCTCGGAGGAGCCCGCGTGCTCGTGCCGGTCGGCGGAAGCGGCGACGGCGCCCTTCGCGCGCGCCCGCTCGGCCGCGCGGCGCAGCTCGCGTCGGCCGCGGCCGGCCGTGCGCAGGGCGTCCCAGGTGAGCAGGGCGAGCGCGAGCCAGACGAGCGCGAAGCCGGCGAGCCGCTCGGGCGGCATCTCCTCGTGGAAGGCGAAGAGCCCCAGCGCGAACATGAAGACGGGCGCGAGGTACTGGAGCAGGCCGAGGGTGGAGAGCGGCAGCCGGACGGCGGCGCCGCCGAAGAAGATCAGCGGGAGCGCCGTGGCGAGGCCCGAGAAGGCGAGGAGCACCATGTGGCCCGCGCCCTCGGTCGCGAACGTCGACTCACCGCGCGCCGAGAGCCACACGAGAAACCCCGCAGCCGGCAGGAACTGCATCGCCGACTCGGCGCTGAACCCCTCGACCCCGCCGAGGCCCACGCGCTTCTTCAGCAGCCCGTAGGTGGCGAAGCTGAGCGCCAACGCCAGTGACAGCCACGGCAGTTTGCCGTACGCGACCGTCATCACGACGACGGCGAGCGCCCCCACGCCGACCGCGGTCCACTGGAGCGCGCGCAGGCGCTCGTTGAGGAGCAGGACGCCGAAGGCGATGGAGACGAGCGGGTTGACGAAGTAGCCCAGCGAGCCCTCGATCACCATGCCGTGGGTGACCGCGTAGATGTAGAGGAACCAGTTGACGCTGATCACCGCGGCCGCCGCGGCGACGAGGGCGAGCCTGCGCGGCTGCCGCAGCAGCGGACGCACCCATGTCCACTTGCCGAGGACCGCGAGGATCACGGCCGCCGTCGGGAGCGCCCAGACCATCCGCTGGGCGAGGAGCTCGCCCGGGCCTGTGGCGTCGAGGAAGTGCCAGTAGAGGGGGAGCAGCCCCCACAACCCGTACGCGCCGAAGCCGAAGAGCAGCCCCGTCCGCTTCTCGTCGGCTGCTGCCATGGCCTCTCCCGTAATCGTGGTGGACGGGCCCCTGACGCTCGTTGCCGACCGGGCTCCCGCATCAAGGTAACGACGGCGATCGCCCCTGTCATTTCCGTTTCGCCGAACGAACCTGACCCGTCGGAGCCTTCGGGGCGCGGACGCTCAGGCCGGACGCCCCGTCGAGTCCGGCCGGTCGGCGCGACGGGCCGCGCGGGGATGCTGCGGCCCGCGTCGGACACCGGGCGCCGCCCCGACCGGCCTCGCCACCTCCCACGCCGCCTCGCGCACCCGCCGCGCGACCGCCGCCGCGTCCGGTGCCCTGGTGAGCTCCATGCCGAGCGGGCGGTCGCCCGCGAAGCGGACGAAGCCGACGGTGTGCTCGTCGAAGAGCCAGAAGTCCCGTAGCGGGACGTGGAGTCGGAGCGCCTCGGAGCGGGTGAGGCAGCGGAGGTCCTCGCCCGCCTCGACGTCCTGGCGCGCCCGCGCGAGCAGCCACCGCTGGTAGGCCGTCGGCGGCTCGTCGACGACGCGGGCCCGCGCGACGCTCCTGCCCCTGCGCCGCAGCGAGCGGAGCGTACGCCGCCACGGCCCTTCCTCGTCCCCGACCGGGCCGCCGAGGAGGAAGAGCGCCAACTCCTGGCGTTCCTCGGGGAGTTCGTACTCCGGGCGGGTCTCCCACCGCCAGGCCGTCCGCGCGAAACCGTGGTCGAAGAAATCGGCCAGCGCCGCGCCTGCGAGTATCTCGGACACCTCGGTGCTCCTCACCACTCGACGAGCGAACGGGCCCCGTGCGCACCACGATGCCCGGCCCTGGCCGCTTCGAACCGGGCGCGCGGAGGCACGGCTTCCGGACGCCGTGCCGACGGCACGAGCGGACCCCGCGGCGGACGCCGCGGGGCCGCTACCGGGGACGCCCGGGGATCAACCCACCACCGTCCAGGTGTCGTTGCCGTGCAGGAGCGCTGCGAGGTCGCCCTTGCCGCTGCGGTCGACGGCGGCTTCGAGCTGCTCGGACATCGCGTCGTCGTAGACCGCGCGGTCGACGTCGCGGAGGACGCCGATCGGGGTGCGGTGCAGGGTCTGCGGGTCCGCGAGGCGCGAGAGCGCGAAGGCGTTCACCGGTGAGGTGGAGTGCGCGTCGTGGACGAGGACCGCGTCCGTGCCGTGCTCGGCGACGTCGACGACGCGCAGGTCGCCCGTGGCCGGGTCGCGCACGACGCCCTGGGCGCCGAGCCCGTCGTCGGCCGGCGGGCCGAAGCGGATGGGCTCGCCGTGGTCGAGGCGGATGACGGCCTGCTCGGCCTGCTCGGCGTCCTTCAGGATCTCGAAGGCGCCGTCGTTGAAGATGTTGCAGTTCTGGTAGATCTCGACGAGCGCCGAGCCGGGGTGGTCCGCCGCCGCCTGGAGCACGCTCGTGAGGTGCTTGCGGTCGGAGTCGACGGTGCGCGCCACGAACGACGCCTCGGCGCCGAGTGCGAGCGACACCGGGTTGAACGGCGCCTCCAGCGAACCCATCGGCGTCGACTTGGTGATCTTGCCCGTCTCGGAGGTGGGCGAGTACTGGCCCTTGGTGAGCCCGTAGATCCGGTTGTTGAAGAGCAGGATCTTGAGGTTGACGTTCCGGCGCAGCGCGTGGATCAGGTGGTTGCCGCCGATCGAGAGCGCGTCGCCGTCCCCGGTGACGACCCAGACCGACAGGTCGCGCCGCGACGCGGCGAGACCCGTCGCGATCGCCGGCGCCCGGCCGTGGATCGAGTGCATCCCGAAGGTGTTCATGTAGTACGGGAAGCGGGACGAGCAGCCGATGCCGGAGACGAAGACGATGTTCTCCCGCGCCAGCCCGAGCTGGGGCATGAACCCCTGCACGGCGGCGAGCACCGCGTAGTCGCCGCAGCCGGGGCACCAGCGGACCTCCTGGTCCGACTTGAACTCCTTCATCGACTGCTTCGCCTCGGCCTTGGGGACGAGCGAGAGCGCCTGCGGACGGCCGTGCCCGGTCTCCGCGGTCGCGGGTGCCTGGGTGTCAGCCATGGACGAGGGCCTCCTTGAGAGCGTTCGCGAGCTGCTCGGCCTTGAAGGGCAGGCCGCGCACCTGGTTGTAGGACTGCGCGTCGACGAGGTACTCGGCCCGCAGCAGCCGCGCGAGCTGCCCGAGGTTCATCTCGGGGACGACCACCTTGTCGTAGCGGCGCAGCACCTCGCCGAGGTTCGCCGGGAAGGGGTTGACGTACCGCAGGTGCGCCTGCGCGACGGACTCACCCGCGCGGCGCAGGCGGCGCACGGCCGCGGTGATCGGGCCGTACGTCGAGCCCCAGCCGAGGACGAGGAGCTTCGCGTCGCCGCTCGGGTCGTCGACCTCGACGTCCGGTACGTCCACGCCGTCGACCTTCGCCTGGCGGGTGCGGACCATGAAGTCGTGGTTGTTGGGGTCGTACGAGATGTTCCCCGTGCCGTCCTGCTTCTCGATGCCGCCGATGCGGTGTTCGAGCCCCGGCGTGCCGGGCACGGCCCAGGGGCGCGCGAGGGTGTGCGGGTCCCGCTTGTACGGCTGGAAGGAGGCGGTGCCGTCCTCCGCCGTGTGGTTGGGGCCCTGCGCGAACTGCACCTGCAGGTCGGGGAGTTCGGCCACCTGCGGGATCTGCCAGGGCTCGGAGCCGTTGGCGAGGTAGCCGTCGGAGAGGAGGAAGACCGGGGTGCGGTAGGTGAGCGCGATCCGGGCCGCCTCCAGCGCGGCGTCGAAGCAGTCCGCGGGCGTGGAGGGCGCGACGATCGGCACCGGGGCCTCGCCGTTGCGGCCGTACATCGCCTGGAGGAGGTCGGCCTGCTCGGTCTTGGTCGGCAGGCCAGTCGACGGGCCGCCGCGCTGGATGTCGATGACGAGCAGCGGGAGTTCGAGGGAGACGGCGAGGCCGATCGTCTCGGACTTCAGCGCGACGCCGGGGCCCGAGGTCGTCGTCACCGCGAGGGAGCCGCCGAAGGCGGCGCCGAGCGCGGCGCCGATGCCGGCGATCTCGTCCTCCGCCTGGAAGGTGCGTACGCCGAAGTTCTTGTGCTTCGAGAGCTCGTGGAGGACGTCGGAGGCCGGCGTGATCGGGTACGAGCCGAGGAAGAGCGGCAGGTCCGACTGCTGCGAGGCGGCGATGAGACCGTACGCCAGCGCCAGGTTGCCCGAGATGTTCCGGTAGGTGCCGGGCGCGAAAGCGGTGGAGGCCGGGGCGACCTCGTAGGAGACGGCGAAGTCCTCCGTCGTCTCGCCGAAGTTCCAACCGGCGCGGAACGCGGTGATGTTGGCCTCGGCGACGTCCGGCTTCTTCGCGAACTTGGTGCGGAGGAACTCCTCGGTCGCCTCCGTCGGCCGGTGGTACATCCAGGAGAGCAGGCCGAGCGCGAACATGTTCTTCGAGCGGCCCGCCTCCTTGCGGCCGAGGTCGAACCCCTTGAGCGCCTCCACCGTGAGCGTGGTGAGGGGGACCTCGTGGACGCGGTAGCCGTCGAGGGAGCCGTCCCCCAGCGGGCTCTCGGCGTAGCCGACCTTCTGCATCGCCCGCTTGGTGAACTCGTCCGTGTTGACGATGATCTCGGCGCCGCGCGGTACCTCGGAGAGGTTCGCCTTGAGCGCGGCCGGGTTCATCGCCACGAGGACGTCGGGCTGGTCGCCGGGGGTGAGGATGTCGTGGTCGGCGAAGTGCAGCTGGAAGCTGGAGACGCCCGGCAGGGTGCCGGCGGGGGCGCGGATCTCGGCGGGGAAGTTGGGGAGCGTGGAGAGGTCGTTGCCGAAGGAGGCGGTCTCCGAGGTGAAGCGGTCGCCCGTGAGCTGCATGCCGTCACCCGAGTCCCCCGCGAACCGGATGATGACGCGCTCCAGCTTCCTGACCTCCTTGCCGGCGCCGTCCGTGGCTGCGTCTCCGCCGTCGAACGCCTCGGCGGCGGCCCCGTCCGGCGCACCGGCGGTGGGCTGCTTTCCGGTCGGGCTACTGACGTGACTGGTCACGGTGGTTCGGACCTCCTCAAGGCGGCGGCTCACAGCCATCGTACGTCGCTAAGGGTTGCCTTCCTCAGGGGGTGATCGCAGCTTGGACGCGTTTTTGGAACACCCGTACCCCCCGTCACGCCCAACCCCCGTGCTCTTGCGTGCTTCCGTACAGCCTCGCTCAAGTGGCGCTTATTCCAAGCCCCGTGCGCCGCACGGGGGTTGTCCGCGATGCGTGCGGCGGACGGCTCAGGATTCGAGATAGCGGAGGACGGCGAGAACGCGGCGGTGATCCGCGTCACTCTGGGAGAGGCCGAGCTTCAGGAAGATGTTGCTCACGTGCTTCTCCACGGCCCCGTGGCTCACCACGAGCTGCTGCGCGATGGCGGAGTTGGTGCGGCCCTCCGCCATCAGCCCGAGCACCTCGCGCTCGCGCGGCGTCAGCCCGGCGAGCGCGTCCTGCTGGCGGCTGCGGCCGAGGAGCTGGGCCACGACCTCCGGGTCGAGCGCGGTGCCGCCCTCGGCGACCCGCCCCACCGCCTCGACGAACTCCCGCACCTCGGCGACGCGGTCCTTGAGGAGGTAGCCGACGCCGCGGCTGGAGCCGGCGAGCAGCTCGGTGGCGTACTGCTCCTCCACGTACTGGGAGAGGACGAGCACCCCCAGCTCCGGATGGTCGCTGCGGAGCCGTACCGCGGCGCGCACCCCCTCGTCCGTGTGCGTCGGGGGCATGCGGACGTCGGCGACGACGACATCGGGCAGGCGGTCCTCGGCCGCGAGTTCGCCGACCGTCTTCACCAGCGCGTCCCCGTCCCCCACGCCGGCGACGACCTCCCAGCCGCGGTCTGTCAGCAGCCTGGTCAGCCCCTCCCTGAGCAGCACCGAGTCCTCGGCGATGACCACGCGCATGCCGGCCGTCCTTCCCCGTTGGTCCGGAGTCCTCCTGGAGGACCGCCGCGCCGCCTGAGCACGGCGCAGCGATCCTCCAGCATTCCAGACTTCTCGGGCAGCCGGGCGCTGTCGCGCGGTACGGGGCCCAATCGTCAGGTGTGCCAGGGGAGTTCGGCGGTGATGGTCGTCGGCCCTCCGGCGGGGGAGTCGATCAGGAGGAGGCCGTCGACGGAGTCGAGGCGCTCGGCGAGGCCGGCGAGCCCCGTGCCGCCGCTGCCGGGGCCCGCGGTGGCGCCTCCGATCCCGTTGTCCCGGACCTGGAGCATGAGCCGGTCCTCGGTCCGCCACAGGTCGACCTCGGCGCGATGGGCGCCGCTGTGTTTGCTGATGTTTTGGAGGAGTTCGGAGGCGGT
>NZ_AJTQ01000294.1 GCF_000262345.1 Streptomyces xiaopingdaonensis
GGCGACCCGCCGCTCCAGTTCGTCCGACGGCGCGAGCAGCGTGCGCGCCAGCGCGCGGTCGACGTTGCCGAGCCCGCGCGCGATCCACGGCAGCAGCGGCCAGAGGACGAGGAGCGAGACGAGCATGGAGACGAACGTGAACCAGACCCAGGGGAACCGGATCAGCGCGTAGAGCGCATGCCGCCATCCCACGGGGTCTTTCAGGTGCGCCCACAGCCACGGCAGTGCGCCCGGCGCCTCGGCGTGCACCGGGCTCGGCTCGTCGATCCGTACGCCGAGGAGCCGCCGGACCCTTCCCCGCTCCAGGGTGCCGAACCGCCGCAGGCAGAGCAGGCAGACGGCGATGAGCGGCAGCCCGACGAGCGTCACCGAGAGCCCGACCCCGACGCTGAGCATGACGAGGGTGAAGAGGAAGGCGACCGTGTCCGGGAGGGGGTTGCTGACCAGGTGGGCGACCTCGCGCCAGGTGGCACCGGTCAGCGGAGGCCGGGGCTGCGGGAGCTCGACGCGCGCAGCCGTTCGGTCGTGGCCCTCCCCGGCCGACGGTGCTTCGGGGTGCGGCCGGGGACCCGCGGTGGACCTGAGGGGAGGGCTTGGGCTCATGGCGTCAAGAGTGCCGGGCGCGGGGCGGAGGCGCCATGGGGTGCGGTGCCTGTTCGGTGGTGGGGAGAACCCCACCGCGGCGCACGGCCCGTGGGTGGCCGCGTATAGAACCGTATCGCCGCAACCTCTAGACTCCGCACGGACAGATCGCCGCCGGCGGCACGGGACCGGACGCGTAGGTTCCGGCCGGGAGGGTGCGCAGGAGGGGGCCGACCGCGGGCAGCGCGTCGACGCAGACCGGACCGAGAGAGCGAGTGAGGGCGGGCAGACGTGCCGGACTACTTCAGCGCCTACTCGGTCGTCGGCCTGGTCGCGGTGGTCGGGGTCGCCTTCGTCGCGGTGGCCTTCGCCGCCGGGCACCTGCTGCGGCCCGTCGTGCCGACGCGGGAGAAGATGCTCACCTACGAGTGCGGCGTCGACCCCGTCGGTGAGGACTGGGCGCACACCCAGGTCAGGTACTACGTCTACGCCTTCCTCTACGTGGTCTTCGCGGTCGACTCGGTCTTCCTCTTTCCCTGGGCGACGGTCTTCGCCGCCCCCGGGTTCGGCGGCGTGACGCTGGTGGAGATGTTCGTCTTCCTCGGCTTCCTCGCCGTCGGCCTGCTGTACGCATGGAAGAAGGGCGTCCTGGAATGGACGTGAGCCAGCAGGGGCAACCGGACGCCGGCGCCGAGGGGCAGCCGGGCGCCGTCGACCTGCCCGCACCCGTACTCCCCTCGGCCTCCCGGCTGGGCGCGCTCTCGCGCCTGGCGCCCGAGCCGATGAAGGTGGTACTCAACTGGGGCCGCCGCTACAGCCTGTGGGTCTTCAACTTCGGACTCGCCTGCTGCGCCATCGAGTTCATCGCCGCGTCGATGTCGCGGCACGACTTCATCCGCCTCGGCGTGATCCCGTTCGCGCCGGGCCCCCGCCAGGCCGACCTCATGGTCGTCTCGGGGACGGTCACCGACAAGATGGCGCCCGCCGTGAAGCGGCTCTACGAGCAGATGCCGGAGCCGAAGTACGTCATCTCCTTCGGCGCCTGCTCCAACTGCGGCGGTCCCTACTGGGATTCGTACGCGGTGACGAAGGGCGTCGACCAGATCGTCCCCGTCGACGTCTACGTACCGGGCTGCCCGCCGCGTCCCGAGGCACTCCTCCAGGGCATCCTCAAGTTGCAGGAGAAGATCGCCGCCGAGTCCGCGGCCGAGCGGTACGCCGGGCGCCCGAGCGCACGGCAGCTCGGCAGCCCGCTCGTACGGCCGCCGCAGCCGGGAGGCGAGCGATGAGCGCCGAGGAACCCGCGGGCTGGCTGCCGTGGAGCGCCGGGGCCCTCTTCGGCCCCGGTGCCGAGGCGACCGAGGCGTACGGACTCCTCACGGTCGACGTCCCGGCCGACACCTGGCTCGACGCGCTCACCCGCGCCCGCGACCGACTGGGCTGCACCTTCTTCGACTGGCTGAGCGCGGTCGACGAGCCCGCGCTGGGCTTCCACGTGTGCGCACACGTCGCCGCCCTCCCGCAGGAGCAGGGCGCGGGGGTCCGCACCCTGCTCCTCCGCACGACGGTGCCGCACGAGGCCCCGTCGCTGCCGAGCGCGACGGGCGTGTGGGCGGGCGCCGCCTGGCACGAGCGCGAGACGCACGAGATGTTCGGCATCGACTTCCCCGGCCACCCCGACCTGACGACGCTGCTGCTCCCCGACGGCTTCGAGGGGCACCCCCTGCGGAAGGACTTCGTGCTCGCCTCGCGCGTCGTCAAGCAGTGGCCGGGCGCGAAGGAGCCGGGCGAGTCGGGACACGGCGGCCCGAAGCGCCGCCAGATGCTCCCGCCCGGCGTCCCCGACCCCAACGAATGGGGCCCGCAGAAGGGGCAGTTGCCCCCGCTGCCCGGCCGCCCGACCCGCGGCGGACGCAGCGGCGAACGGCCCACGCGCCCCCGGCGCAACCGCAGCGCGGGCGCCGGCTCCGCGAGCCAGCGCCCCGAGGAGAGCACGGGCGCCGAGGCGGCACCCGACGCGACACCTGCACGCCCGCCGCGCGGCGGCCCCCGGCGCAACCGCAGCGCGGGCGCCGGCTCCGCGAGCCAGCGCGCGGCCGACGCTGCGAACGCCCCCCAGGCGTCCACCGGTTCGCGCCCCGACGCGACCGATTCCGGCACTCCCGGGACCGGCGCGACCGCCCCCCGCAGCCCGGACGCACCGTGGCACACCGCCGACCAGCAGCAGCCCCGGGGCACACCGGAGCCCGCCGAACCGGCGACGCCCGACGCGGCAACCGGCGCCGGGCCCGACGGGGGAGCGGGTGCCGAGCCCGACGGGGGAGGGAGCGCCGCTGCCGGTGCCCAAACGCGGTCGGGCGAACCCGAGTCCGAGCCGTTGCCCGGTGCCGAGCAGCCGTCCGGCGAGTCCGAGTCCGCTTCGGCACCCGGTGTCGAGCGGTCGCCGGGCGCCAGGGCGTCCGCGGCGGAGAGTGGCGTCGAGGTGCCGTCGAGTGCGCCTGAGTCCGCCGCGGAACCCGACGCCGAGCAGCCACCGAACGAACCGGCGTCCGATCCGGAGCCCGGCGCCGAGCAGCCGCCGAACGCACCGCCCCCCGACGACACCCCCCACCGCGCAGAGGGGGACGACCGCTGATGGACGTGCTCGACACCGTGTGGCGGCTGCTCGCACTGCTCGTGGCGTTTCTCGTGCTGCCGCTGCTCGTGGGGCAGTTGGAGCACAAGGTGATGGCGCACATGCAGGGGCGGCTCGGCCCCATGTACGCGGGCGGGTTCCACGGCTGGGCGCAACTCGTCGCGGACGGGGTGAAGTTCGCGCAGAAGGAGGACGTGGTGCCGGCCCGCGCGGACCGGCGGGTCTTCCAGCTCGCGCCCGCGGTGGCGCTGCTGCCGTATCTGCTGGTGCTCGTCGCGGTGCCGGTGGCGCCGCACGGCGGGGTGGTGCAGGCGCTCGACGCGGGGTTGTTCTTCGTGCTCGCCGTGCTCGGCGTCGGGGTGCTCGGCTCCCTCATGGGCGGCTGGGCGTCGGCGAACAAGTACTCGCTCCTCGGCGGGATGCGTACCGCGGCCCAACTCATGGCGTACGAGCTGCCGATGCTGCTCGCGGCCGCCTCGGTGGCGATGGCGGCGGGGACGCTCTCGCTGCCCGGCATCCTCGCGGAGTGGGAGTGGTGGTGGCTGCCGTGGCAGATCGTCGGCGGG
>NZ_AJTQ01000295.1 GCF_000262345.1 Streptomyces xiaopingdaonensis
GACGCGCCCGTCGCGGACTCCGAGATCATCTTCGGGGCCTACACCGAGTACACGGGGCTGCGGTTCGCGCTCTTCCTGCTCGCCGAGTACGCGGGGATCGTCGTCGTCTCGGCGCTCACCGCCGTGCTCTTCCTCGGCGGCTGGCACGGTCCGTTCGCCGACGGGCTCGGCTGGGTGTGGACGCTGCTGAAGACGGCGGTGCTCTCGTTCGTCGTCATCTGGCTGCGGGTCAGCTACCCGCGGCTGCGTGCCGACCAGATCCAGCGGTTCGCGTGGACGGTGCTGGTGCCGCTCGCCCTCGCCCAGATCGCGCTCACCGGCGTCGTCAAGGTGGTGCTCTCCTGATGTCCCTTCCCGGCTCCGGCCTCGCCAAGGGCCTCGCCGTCACCCTGCGCACCATGACGAAGCGCACGGTGACCGCGCAGTACCCGGACGTGCAGCCCGAACTCCCGCCCCGCTCCCGCGGTGTGATCGCCCTCTTCGAGGAGAACTGCACGGTCTGCATGCTCTGCGCCCGCGAGTGCCCCGACTGGTGCATCTACATCGACTCGCACAAGGAGACGACGCCGCCCGCGACCCCGGGCGGCAGGGAGCGCAGCCACAACGTCCTCGACCGCTTCGCGATCGACTTCGCACTCTGCATGTACTGCGGCATCTGCATCGAGGTCTGCCCGTTCGACGCCCTCTTCTGGTCGCCGGAGTTCGAGTACGCGGAGACCGACATCAGGGACCTCACGCACGAGCGCGACAAGCTCCGCGAGTGGATGTGGACGGTCCCCGAGCCGCCCGCCCTCGACCCTGCCGCCGAGGAGCCGAAGGAGCTGGCGACGGCGCAGAAGGCAGCCGAAAAGGCGGCGCAGAAGGCGGCGGAGGGCGCGCAGGACGCCGGACCGCAGGCGCCGGACGACCGCGCGGAGGGCGACGGCGCATGACCCACGTCCTCTCCGTCCCGCTCGCCGCCGGCCACCCCGGCTTCCTCTCGCCGACCGGCGTGGAGATCGCGTTCGTCCTCGTCGGGGTCGTGGTGCTCGGCGCCGCGGTCGCGACGGTCACCACGCGCCAACTCGTCCACGCCGCCCTGTGGCTGGTGGTCGCGCTCGGCGGGGTGGCGGTCGAATACCTGCTGCTCACCGCGGAGTTCATCGCCTGGGTGCAGGTGCTGATCTACGTCGGCTCCGTCGTGGTGCTGCTCCTCTTCGGGCTGATGCTGACGCGGGCGCCGATAGGCCGCTCCCCGGAAGCCGACTCCGGCAACCGTCCGGCCGCGCTCACCGTCGCGGGAGGCGCCGCCGTGCTGCTCGTCGTCCTCGTGGTCGACGCGTTCCGGTCGACGTGGATCGCGCTCGACGTACCGGCGGCCGGCTCGACGCGGCTCACGGGCGAAGCCCTCTTCCGCAACTGGGTGCTGCCGTTCGAAGCGCTCTCGGTGCTGCTCCTCGCCGCCCTCGTCGGCGCGATCGTCCTCTCCCGCCGGAAGGACGCCTCCGCGGCGCCGCCGGACGCAGCGGACACGAGCGAGGACGGAGGCCGCTGATGCACCTCGCCTACCCGGCCGTCCTCTCGGCGCTGCTCTTCTGCACCGGCCTCTACGGGGTGCTGGCGCGGCGGAACCTGATCCTGGTGCTGATGTCGGTCGAGCTGATGCTCAACGCCGTCAACCTCGACCTCGTCGCCTTCGACGTCTGGCTCCGCGACACCCTCCACGCAGGGCAGTCCCTCGCGCTCTTCACCATCGCCGTCGCCGCGGCCGAGATCGGCATCGGCCTCGCGATCGTGCTGCTCGTCCACCGCAACCGGGGCACCAGCGCCGTCGACCGGCTCCGCCTGCTCCGCGACGACTCGCGCGACGAGCCGGCCCCACCCCCCGCCGGCGCGGCAGCGGCGCGACCGGGCGGCAGCGAAGGACCCGACACCAGCGGAGAGGCCACCGAGTGAGCACCCAGACCCTCGCCGTCCTCGTCCCGCTCCTGCCGTTCCTCGCCGCAGCCGCCGGACTGCTGCTCGGCGGACGTGCGCCGGGGTTCGTACGCCCGCTCGCGGTGCTGCCGACGGCGGTCGCCGCGGCGCTCGCGGCGCTCGTCGCCGCGCGCCAGAGCGGCGGCACGCCGATCCGCGGCGCGACCGAGCTCACGCCCACGGGCAACGCCGACCTGCCCGTCCAACTCGCGCTCCACGTCGACGGGTTCGCCGCGCTCGTCGCCGTGCTCGTCGGCGTCGTCGCCACCGCGGTGCAGCTCTACTCGACGAGCTACCTGCGCGACGACCCCCGCTACCCGTCCTACGCGGCGCTCGTCTCGCTCTTCAGCGCGGCGATGTACCTCGTCGTCTACAGCGACGACCTCGTCGTCCTCCTCGTCGGCTGGGAGGTGATGGGCGTCTGCTCGTACTTCCTCATCGGCCACCACTGGGAGACCCGCGCGGCCCGCTCCGCCTCCCTGAAGGCGTTCCTCACCACGAAACTCGGCGACGTGCCGTTCCTCATCGGCATCCTCGCGCTCGCGTCCGACGCCGGCACCTTCCGGATCAGCACCATCACCACGCGCCTCACCTCCTCGCTCTCCGGCTGGGAGCTGGCCCACCCGACGCTCGTCGCGCTGCTGCTGCTCGCCGGGGTGGCGGGCAAGTCGGCGCTGTTCCCGCTCCACACCTGGCTGCCGAGCGCGATGGCCGGCCCGACACCGGTCTCCGCGCTCATCCACGCGGCCACCATGGTCGCGGCCGGCATCTACGTCGTCGCACGGCTGCTGCCGGTCTTCGCCTCCTCCGCGGCCGCGCTCCTCGTCCTCGCCGCCCTCGCCGGGCTCACGATGGCGGGCGCGGCGCTCTGCGCCCTCGCGCAGGACGACCTCAAACGGGTCCTCGCCTACTCGACGCTGAGCCAACTCGCCTACATGGCAGGCGCGCTCGCCGTCGCCGACCGCGGTGCCGCCGTCTTCCACCTGCTGTCGCACGGCGCCTTCAAGGCGCTGCTCTTCCTCGCCGCCGGCGTCCTCATCCACGCCGCGGGCACCAACTCGCTCACCGCGATGGGACGCCGCCGGCTCACCTCCCGCGCCCCCGACGCCTACTGGACGACGACGCTCGGCCTGCTGGCGCTCGCCGCGATCCCGCCGTTCTCCGGGTTCTTCTCCAAGGAGGCCGTCCTCGCCTCCGCCGAGCACGCAGCCCTCGCGCACCGGAGCGGCGTCCCCGCGGTCGCCGGCTGGATCGTCCTCGTCGCAGGGCTCCTCACGGCGCTCCTCACCGCGGCGTACGCGACCCGCATGTGGCTCCTCGCCTTCCGCGGGACCGGCGCGCAACCCCCGGCACCCGCCGAGCCCGCGGGCGCCACCGGCGTCGGCGCGATCGAAGAGGACCCACCGGGCGACGAGCCCAACTCGCTGCCGGACACCCCGCCTTCGCAGCCGCGGGCACGGCGCCAGCCCGCCGCCATGACGGTCGTGCTGTGGGCCCTCGCCGTCCCGACGCTCGCCTTCGGCCTGCTCTTCGACGCCCTCCCCGCGTGGTTCGACAGCGCGACGCTCGCGCCGACGCTCACCACCTCGGTCCTCGCCACAGGCGTCGCCCTCGTCGGCGCCGTCGTCACCTACGGCGCCTGGCGGCACACGACCGCGCTCGCGCCGGGCACCGCGAGCGCCGACCCCGGTCGGCTGCTCCTCGGCCCCCTGCACACCACCGCAGAGGCCGGCTTCCGCCTCGACGCCGCCTACCGCGCCGTCGCCGTCCGGCCCGCGCTCGCCGCCTCCCGGCTGGCGCGGATGCTCGACCGGGACGTCGTCGACGCCTACGTGCGCGGCGCCGGACGCGGCTCGCGGATGCTGGGCGCCCTCGTACGCCGTGCGCAGACCGGCAACCTCCAGACGTACCTCGCCGTGCTCCTCGCCGGCTCGGTCGTCCTCGCGGTCGCCGCCGCCGTCGCCGCCACCGGAACCGCAGGAGCGTGACCCCGTGATCGACGAGACCGTGCTCCGGATCCTGCTCCTCGCCGTCGTCGCGGTGCCGCTCCTCGGGGCCGCCGCCGCGCTGCTTCCGGCCCCGCCCGGACTCCGCGGGCGCTCGCCCGAGCAGGCCGTGCTGCGGCACGGCGTCGTCGTCACGGGCGCCGTCCTCGCCCTCACGGTCGCCCTCGCCGCCGGGTTCGACCACGCGCGCTCCGGCACCATGCAGGCGCAGACCGACGCCAGTTGGATCCCCGCGCTCGACGTCCGCCTCCACCTCGGCGTCGACGGCGTCTCGCTGCCGCTGCTCGTGCTGACCGCGCTGCTCACCTTCCTCTGCGCGCTCCACGCCTACTCCAGGCCGCCGGCAGGGCCGACGCCCACGGCCTTCGTGGCGCTGCTCCTCCTCCTGGAGACCGGCACCCTCGCCACCTTCGCCGTGCTCGACCTGATGCTCTTCTTCCTCGCGTTCGAGACCGTCCTCGTCCCGATGTACTTCCTCATCGCGCGCTGGGGCGGCGGGGACGAGCAGGGCCGCGAACGCACCGCGGCCGCGGGGAAGTTCGTCCTCTACACCGTGCTCGGCTCGCTCGTCATGCTGCTCGGGCTGCTGGTGCTCGGCCTCGGCGCCGGGACCTTCGACATGGTCCGCCTCGCCGAGGCGCACGGCGCGGGCCTCGGGCACACCGCGCAGCTCGTCGCGGTCCTCGCCGTCGGACTCGGGCTCGCCGTCAAGACGCCGATGTGGCCGCTGCACAGTTGGCTCCCCGACGCGCACACGGCGGCGCCGACCGTCGGCTCCGTCCTCCTCGCCGGGGTGCTGCTGAAGATGGGCACCTACGGCTTCGTCCGCATCCTGCTGCCGTCCGCGCCCGAGGGGATGCGGACCTTCGCGCCCTACCTCGCCGCGTTCGCCGCCGTCGGCATCGTCTACGGCTCGCTCGTCTGCCTCGCGCTGGTGCGCCGCGGCGCGGCGGGCGACCTCAAGCGGCTCGTCGCCTACTCCTCCGTCGGGCACATGGGCTTCGTCCTGCTCGGCATCGCGACCCTGAGCAAGACCGGCGTCAACGGCGCGCTCTTCGCCAACGTCGCGCACGGCCTCATCACCGGGCTGCTCTTCTTCCTCGTCGGCGCCGTCAAGGACCGCACGGGCAGTACCGACCTCGACGCGCTCGCCGGCCGTACGGGCGCCGCCCTCTACGCCCGCGCCCCCCGCCTCGGCGGACTCCTCGCCTTCGGCGCCGTCGCCTCGCTCGGGCTCCCCGGACTCGCCGGATTCTGGGGCGAGATGCTCGCCCTGCTCGGTGCCTACCACCCGGCCGACGGACTGAGCCGGCCCGCGTATCTCGTCTTCCTCGCCCTCGGCGGGCTCGGCACCCTCCTCACGGCGGCCTACCTGCTCCTCGTCGTCGGCCGCGTCTGCATGGGCGACCCGAAGCCGCAGGCGCCGGCGAAGAGCGAGCAGGACGGCTGGCGCCCGGCGCAACCGCCGCTCCACACGCTGCCCGACGTGCGGGCCCACGAGTTCGCCGCCTGGACACCGCTCGCCGTCCTCACCGTCCTCGCCGGGCTGTGGCCCGCGGCGCTGCTCGGACTCACCGACCCCGCCGTGCAGAATTTCCTGCCAGGAGTGACCCGTTGACCGCCACCGACGCAGCCTCCCCCGGCACCGCGCTCGCCGCGGGCGCCGTGCAGTCGATCGACTGGGCGGCGCTGGCACCGCCGCTCCTCGCCGCGCTCTTCGGGGTCGGCGTCCTCGTCGCCGACCTCTTCCTGGAGGGAACGCGCAAGCGGCTCCTGGGCTGGACCGCCGCAGCCGGACTCGCCGTCGCACTGCTCTCGCTGCTCCCGCTCGCCGGCGGGGGACGCGCCACCTTCTGCCTCGACGGCGGCGCGGGGCCGTGCAGCTACACCGCCGACGCGTTCGCGCTCTCCGTCCAACTCCTCGTTCTCGGCGCGGCGTTGGTCGTCGCCTGCATGTCGATGACGGCGGTCGAGGACGAGGACCTGCCGCGCGGCGAGTTCTGGTTCCTGCTGCTCGCCGCCTCGGCAGGAGCCGCGCTGCTGCCCGCCTCGCGCGACCTCGCCACGCTCGTCGTCGCGCTGGAGGTGGCCTCGCTGCCGTCGTTCGCGCTCGTCGCGCTGCGGCGCTCGGACGGGCGCAGCTCCGAAGGCGCGCTCAAGTTCTTCGTCTCCTCGGTCACCGCCACCGCCGTCCTCCTCCTCGGCGTCAGCTTCGTCTACGCGGCGACGGGCAGCCTCCACCTCGCCGACATCGCCCGCGAACTCCCCACCGTCGATCCCCGTCTGAGCACGCTCGCCGCCGCGGGGACGGCGCTCACCCTCGTCGGCTTCGCCTTCAAGACCGCCGCCGTGCCCTTCCACTTCTGGGTCCCCGAGACGTACCTGGGCGCCCCGCTGCCCGTCGCCGCCTACCTCTCCGTCGTCGGGAAGGCGGTCGGGTTCTCGGGGCTCGCGCTCGTCACCGTCCTCGGGTTCCGGTCCTACGGGCACGTGTGGGGGCCGCTCCTCGCCGCCCTCGCCGCGCTCACCATGACCGTCGGCAACGTCGCCGCGCTCCGCCAGCGCGCCGGGACAGCGGACAGCGCGGTGCGGCTGCTCGCCTGGTCGTCCGTCGGGCAGGCCGGCTACCTGCTCGTACCGCTCGCCGCCGCCGCGTACGCCGACGAGCCGGGGGAGGCGGTGGGCGCGACGGTCGCGTACGCGCTCATGTACGGCGTGGTCAACCTCGGGGCCTTCGCCTGCGTCGCGCTGGTGCGGCGCGGCGGCGGGCTGCGGCTCTCCGACCTCGGCGGCCTCGGGACGCGCGCCCCGCTGACGGCGCTGCTCCTCGCCTTCTTCCTGCTCTGCCTCGCGGGCCTGCCGCCGGGGCTCGTCGGCCTCTTCGCCAAGGTCACCGTCTTCCGGGCCGCCGTCGACGCGGGGCTGGGGTGGCTCGCCGCCGTGATGGCCGTCAATGTCGTGATCGCGCTCGCCTACTACCTCCGGTGGACCGCCGTCCTCTTCGCGCGCGCCCCCGAGGGGCAGCCGCTTCCCGCGCCTGGGCCGGCGCGCACGGCCGTGCCCCTCGCGCTCGCCGTCGCCGGCACCGCGCTCCTCGGCCTCGCGCTCTCCGGGGCGCCGCAGCTCATCCTCCGCTTCGCCGGAGCTGCGCTGCTGTAGTGGCCCGACCGGCTGGTCCGCGTGAGCTGCCACGCACGGGGGAACGGGAACTGACCGCGGCTGCGTCGCGTTGACGCTTACGTGAAGGACCCACCGACTGGTGGGACGGCACCCGGCACAGGGTTCCCCTGCTGCACCATCTGGAGGGCGTACTGTGCACCGCAGGCACAACGGGCTGAGGACGGCCCTGCTCCTCGGGGGACTCTCCGCCGTCATCGTGGGGATCGGCAGCCTCTTCGGCACCACGGGCCTCGTCGTCGCCGTCGTCGTGGCGCTCGCCACCAACGGCTACGCGTACTGGAACAGCGACCGCATCGCGCTCCGCTCCATGCGGGCACGCGCGGTGAGCGAGTTCGAGGCGCCGGGGCTCTACCGCATCGTCCGCGAACTCTCGACGGCCGCCCGGCAGCCGATGCCCCGTCTCTACATCTCGCCCACGGCGGCGCCCAACGCCTTCGCCACCGGCCGCGACCCGCGCCACTCCGCGGTCTGCTGCACCGAGGGCATCCTCCGCCTCCTCGACGAGCGGGAGCTGCGGGGCGTTCTCGGCCACGAGCTCAGCCACGTCTACAACCGCGACATCCTCATCTCCTCGGTGGCGGGAGCGCTCGCCTCGGTGATCGTCTTCCTCGTCAACTTCGCCTGGCTGATCCCCTTCGGGCGCTCGGACGACGACGAGGGGCCCGGCCTCCTCGGCATGCTGCTGATCATGCTGCTCGGCCCGCTCGCCGCCTCGCTCATCCAGCTCGCCGTCTCCCGTTCCCGGGAGTACGAGGCCGACGCCTCCGGCGCCCAGCTCACCGGCGACCCGCTCGCCCTCGCCTCCGCGCTGCGGAAGCTGGAGGCCGGCACCCAGCAGCTTCCGCTCCCGCCCGAGCCCCGGCTGGAGACTTCCAGCCATCTCATGATCGCCAACCCCTTCCGGCGCGGCGACGGCATGGCGAAGCTCTTCTCCACCCACCCGCCCATGGGCGAGCGCATCGCCCGGCTCGAGCGGATGGCCGGCCGGCACTGACAGCCGACCGGCAACCGTGATCAGGGGGTTGACGTCCTTCACCCCGGGTGGCGCGAAACCGCCCGGACGCGGCCGGGCTGTCCGAGCCGCGTGGAAAGCTCGGTCGAGGCCGTCCCCGGAGGTCCCGGGAGACGGGGAAGTGCGAGGGGAACCGCGGTGAAGCTCATCGAACTGGTGCTGAACCTGCTCTGGCTCATCTTCTGCGGGATCTGGATGGCGCTCGGCTACGCGCTGGCGGCGCTGATCTGCTTCGTCTTCGTGGTGACGATCCCGTTCGGCATAGCAGCAGGGCGGATCGCCGGCTACGTGCTCTGGCCCTTCGGCCGCACCACCGTGGTGAGGCGGGACGCAGGGAGCCCCTCCTGCGTCGGCAACGTCATCTGGCTCGTCTTCGCCGGCTGGTGGCTGGTGATCGGCCACATCCTCACCAGCATCCCTCTTTTCCTGTCGATCATCGGCATCCCCTTCGGCTGGGCGAACCTGAAGCTCATCCCCGTCTCCCTGATGCCGTTCGGCCGCCAGGTGGTCCCGTCGGACCAGCGGTTCGCGGGGTGGTGAGCTAGCTGCTCGCGGCCCCGCTGCTGCCCGCCGACAGCCGCTTCAGCAGCCGTCCGGGGCGGAGGGACTCCTGCGGGGCCCGGCGCGAGACGTCCAACGCCCAGAGCACCAGCGGTGCTTGCAGCGGCGTCCGGCCGTAGGCGATCACCTTGTGCGCGGTGGACCTGTCCCGCCAGTCCCTCATCATCTTCACGTGGGCCGGCAGGAGGGCGGTGAAGAGCCCGGCGGCGGCAGCCCCGCCGAGCGCACGCGTCCTGGGATGGGCGACCGCGGCCGCCAGCGCGAGCTCCACGGCCCCGCTCGCGTAGACCCAGGTGCGCGCCGTGCCCGGCAGCCTGGTGGGGACGATCCCCTCGAAGACGCGGGGCGCGACGAAGTGACCGGTACCGGCGGTGGCGAGCAGACGGGCGAGCGCGGGTGCGGCGTGCTGAGCCATCGGACCTCCGTTGCTGCGGCGGATTCTCGGGCGTGCGGCCGAGCGTAGTGCCCTCTGCGCCCGCCGTGTCAGGGGGATGCGGTCCTGGCACGGCGGGCGCAGACGTCGCGCCGCGGCACGGGCGGGGCCGCCTCACACGGCTTCGGCGAGCGCCTTGAACTCGTCCTCGCTCAGGGCGATCCCTGCGGCCTCGATGTTCTCCTCCACGTGCCCCACGCTGGACGTTCCCGGGATCGGCAGCATCGCGGGGGAGCGGCGCAGCAGCCACGCGAGCGCGAGCTGCGCGGGAGAGGCGCCGTGGTCCTTCGACGGTCCCTCCAACGGGCCGCCGGGCGCCGCGAGTTCACCCGTCGCGATGGGGAACCACGGGATGAAGGCGAGGCCCTCGCGCTCGGCGTAGTCGAGCACGTCCTCGGCCGCGCGGTTGGCGAGGTTGTAGAGGTTCTGCACGGAGACGACGGTCGCGTGCTTCCGCGCCTCCTCGATCTGCTCGACGCTCACCTCGGAGAGCCCGATGTGCCGGATCTTGCCCTCCTGCTGGAGCAGGGCCAGCTCCCCGAGCTGGTCGGCGACCGGAACCTGCGGGTCGATCCGGTGGAGCTGGTAGAGGTCGATGCGCTCGACGCCGAGGTGCCTGAGGCTCAGCTCCGCCTGCTGACGCAGGTATTCCGGCCGCCCGACGGGACGCCAGTCGTCCGGCCCTGCGCGCGTCAGCCCGCCCTTGGTGGCCAGCGCGAGGCCCTCCGGGTAGGGGTGGAGGGCCTCGCGTATGAGGCGCTCGCTGACGAACGGGCCGTAGGAATCGGCGGTGTCGATGAAGTCCACGCCCAACTCCACGGCGCGGCGCAGCACGCGGACCGCCTCGTCCGGGTCCTTCGGCTCACCCCAGACGCCGGGTCCTGTGAGCTGCATCGCGCCGTACCCGAGTCGGTGCACGGACAGGTCGCCGCCGAGGGCGAGGGTGCCGGCGGCATGCGCCGGTGGGGGCGTACTCAATCGGACTCCTCGCTTCTGGTGGAAATTTCCTGCACCCCCAACGTGCGAGCCCGGTGGCTGGATTCCCGCGCGGCTCAGCGTCGCCTGCGGGAGAACCACGCCGCGGCGAGCGCGCCCGAGACGTTGTGCCAGACGGAGAAGATCGCCGCCGGCAGCGCCGCGAGCGGACTGAAGTGCGCACTCGCGAGCGAAGCAGCGAGCCCGGAGTTCTGCATGCCGATCTCGAACGAGAGCGCCCTGCTGCTCGGCTCCCCGAGGCGGAACAGCCGCCCGGCCGCGTAACCGAGGCCGAGCCCGAGCCCGTTGTGGAGGAAGACGGCGAGCATCACCAGCGCCGCCGCCGACTTGATCGCGTCCGCACTCCCCGCCACCACCACCGTGACGATCGCGGCGATCGTCAGCGCCGAGAGCCACGGGAGCGCGGGCAGTGCCTTCGTCACGTACCGCCCGGCGAGCAGCCGCACCACCAGCCCGGCGAGGACCGGCAGCAGCACCGTCTTGAGGATGTCCGCGACCATCGACCCGGCGTCGACGGGCAGGTACGAGCCGGCGAGGAGCAGCGTCAACGGCGGCGTGACGAGCGGCGCCACCACCGTCGAGACGGTCGCCACCGAGACCGAGAGCGCCACGTCACCCCGCGCGAGGTAGGTGACGACGTTGGAGGCCGTCCCGCTCGGCGCACACCCGACGAGGATGACGCCGGCCGCGAGCTGCGGAGGAAGATCGAGCGCGTGCGCGACGACCCAGCCGAGCCCCGGCATGATCACGTAGTGCGCCACCAGCCCGAGCGCGACCGCCCACGGCCGCTTGGCGACCCCCTTGAAGTCGTCGACGGTCATCGTCACGCCCATGCAGAACATGACGACCCCCAGCAGGTAGGGCACCGCGTCGCCGCCCCCCGCGAAGGTGCCGGGCATGACCAGCCCGAGGGCACCCGCCACGAGGACGAGGACGGGGAAGACGGTGACGGCCCGCCGCGCCGAGCGGTCCTGGGAACCGCCGTCCTCGCTCGAACCGGGGGGTGGCTTTCCCTGGGCCGCCGTGTCCGAGGGTTCTTCGGGGTACTGCTGGGCTCGTTGCTCTCGCACGGCGCGATGCAACGCCTCCCGGCGCCTCCGCGCAACACCGTCTCGCCATCCGACCCGCCTGGCCCGCCCTCTTCCCGTGCCGGTCGCGTGTTCCTCCTACCGCCGGTGACGCCAACTCCCGTCGGTCGGCGGTGAGTCCGGGCGGGAGGGCGAGGGGCCGGGAGTGGTGAAGGACACGCGGTGCTTTGCTGCCGCCGCTGGGTGGGGGAGTTCGCGCGGGGCGGCGGGGTGTGGTGAAGGACACGCGGTGCGGGCTGCCGGGGCTGGTGCCGGGGTCGGGCGGGCTGCCGGCCTCCGGTGTCGGGGCCGGGTGGGCTCCTGGCGCTGATGCCGGTGCTGGATGGCCTCCGGGTTCTGATGCCGGGCCGGGCGGACTTCCGGCTCTGATGCCGGGGCCGCGCGGGCGTCCGGGCTCTGTGCCGGGGCCGCGCAGGCGTCCGGGCTCTGTGCCGGTGCTGCTCCCGACGGGTTTCAGGCCGGTGCCGGTGCCCGTACCGCGTGCGCTTCCGGGCTCTGTGCCGATGCTGGTAACGGGCGGGCTTCGGGCCGGTGCCGCTGTCCGTGCCGGACGGGCTTCCGGGCTCGTCGCCGAGGACGGCCGCCGGACGTCGGTCGGCGTGCGTCGGGTGCCGGGTGGCCGGCGCCGTGCCGGACCCCCGCCGGGGACATGGCCTCGGACGGACGGGGCTACCCTCGCGGTGACCCGGCGTCGAACGAAGCGAGGACCCGTGAACGAGGACGACCTGACGTACCTGCGCCGCGCCGTCGAGCTGGCAGCCGAGGCGCTCGACTCGGGCGACGAGCCCTTCGGCTCCCTGCTCGTCTCGGCCGACGGCGAGGTACTCGCCGAGGACCGCAACCGAGTGGCGGGCGGAGACGGCACCCAGCACCCCGAGTTCGCACTGGCGCGCCTGTCCACGTCCCTGCTGACACCCCGTGAGCGCGCCACGGCGACGGTCTACACCTCCACCGAGCACTGCCCGATGTGCGCGGCGGCCAGCGGCTGGGTCGGCCTCGGCCACGTCGTCTACGCGAGCTCCTCCGCCCAAATCGCCCAATGGCTGACGGAGTTGGCGGCCCCACTGCCGCCCGTCCGCACGCTCCCGATCGGCGAGATCGCCCCGGACATCCAGGTGGCAGGGCCGTCCCCCGAGCTGACCGCCGAGATCCGCACCCTCTTCCGTCGCTTCCACGGCGCGGAGGGCTGACCACCGCCCTCGCCCGACACGGCCAGGCAGGAGAAGCCGGACGAGACCGCCGAGGAGCCGGCGTCCTCGTCCCGCCTGGCTACCTGCTGCGCGTTCAGCGGTAGTTGACGAACTGCAGCGCGAAGTCGAAGTCCTTGCCCTTGAGCAGCGAGATGACGTCCTGGAGATGATCGCGGCTCTTGGACGTGACGCGCAGCTCGTCCCCCTGCACCTGCGCCTTGACGCCCTTCGGCCCCTCGTCCCTGATGACCTTCGCCACCTTCTTCGCGTTCTCCTGCGAGATCCCCTCCTGAATCGTCGCGAAGATCTTGTACTCCTTGCCGGACGCCTGCGGCTCCCCCGCCTCCAGAGCCTTCAGCGAGATCCCCCGCTTGACCAGCTTCCCCTGGAAGATGTCGAGGATCGCCTTCACCCGCTCCTCGGAGTTGGCCCGCATCTCGATCCGTTCGCCCGACCACTCGATCGAGCCGCCCACACCCTTGAAGTCATAGCGCTGGGAGATCTCCTTCGACGCCTGGTTGAGCGCGTTGTCGACCTCCTGCCGCTCGACCTTCGAGACGATGTCGAAACTGGAGTCGGCCATGGTGAGTTGGCTCCTCGTGTCGTGGTCCGTCAGTCATGTCCCCCGGCACACCGGGGCAACCGCAAGACTAGGCCCACCCACCCCCGCCCCGGCTCCCACCGTGCCCACCCCCGCTGATCAACGGGGTGGCGAACCACCCCGGGTCATCAGGTATGGTTTAGCCCGTTGCCAGGGAGCACCCCCGGGTCCCCACGGCGACAATCCCAGGCGGTGTGCCCGAGCGGCCAAAGGGAGCAGACTGTAAATCTGCCGGCTCAGCCTTCCAAGGTTCGAATCCTTGCGCCGCCACCCTTCGAAAGGGCCCCGTGACCAGGAAGATTCCTGGTCACGGGGCCCTTTGGCGTTCCTCGGGATGTCGACGCGATACGGGGTCTTTGTCCCGTCTTGTCTCACTCCATATCGCTCCCTGACCAGTGCGTGTGGGGCACGCGTGGGGCAGCCTTCACTACCCCCGGAGCGTGTTCTCGATTTGAGCGTTCGCCGCGGCCGACGCCCCGTCCATGCACTTGGCGTAGACGCGGAACAGCACGGCCACGCTGTTCCCCGCCCTACGTGCGCCACAGCGTGTCGGCGTGCACTGACACGCACGCAGCACGCGCGCAACCGTGTCTCGGGCGGCGCCCCACCGGGGTGACGGTGGGGGGCCGAATCAGCGACGTCGGCGGGGTGGCCGTTTCCCGCCTGCGTATCGCGGTACTCCGATCGCCATGGTGAGCATCGGTTACTTTCTGGCCTGCGAGGAGTTCGCCCCGCAGGAGCTGGTACGGCAGGCGAAACTGGCCGAGCGGGCCGGTTTCGAGCGGCTGTGGATCTCCGACCACTTCCATCCCTGGCAGGACAGCCAGGGCCAGGCCGCCTTCGTGTGGTCGGTGATCGGGGCGCTGTCCGAGGCTGTGTCCCTGCCCGTCGGGACCGCGGTCACCTGCCCCACCTTCCGCATCCATCCCGCGATCATCGCCCAGGCTTCGGCCACGGCGGCCGTGCAATTGGGCGGGCGTTTCACGCTGGGAGTGGGCACGGGGGAGGCGCTCAACGAACACATCCTCGGGCACGCCTGGCCGCCCGCACCGGTGAGGCTGCAGATGCTGGAGGAAGCCGTCAACCTGATGCGGCGGCTGCACACCGGCAAGCGCACCACCTTCCACGGCGACTACTACACCGTGGAAGACGCGCGCATCTATACGCTGCCCGACGAGCCGGTCCCGATGGCCGTGTCCGCTTTCGGCCCCGTCGCCACGAAGATGGCCGCCCGCATCGGCGACGCCTTCGCCACCGCCTCGCCCAACGCCGAACTGGTCCAGTTGTACCGCGACTCCGGGGGTGGGCAGCGTGTCGTCCAGGGCGGGATGAAGGTGTGCTACGCGGAAACCGAGGAGGCCGGTCTGGACCTTGCGCACCGGCTGTGGGCCACTGAGCTGCTGCCGGGACAGGTCCCGTCGACACTGACCCGCCCGAAGGACTTCGCCGCCGCCGCGGAGCTGGTCTCCCGCGAGGCGGTCGGACAGCAGATGGTCTGCGGCCCGGATGTGGAACGGCACCGGGCAGCGGTCCAAAACTATGTCGACGCCGGCTTCGACGAGCTCTACGTCCAGCAGATCGGCCCGAACCAGGACGAGTTCTTCCGGGTGTGGGGCGAACAGGTGCTCCCGTCGTTCCGCTAGACGACTTGTTCCGATCGGCTGCGTGCATGAGGCGAGGGCGCCCACTGTCGGTGTGTGAACACAGACCTGAACTCCCTCGCCGTGTAGATCGATGACTCGCTGAAGGCTCACCAAGACTCGCGCCGGAGCGGCCCGTGGCAGGTATCGCACCCGGCTCGGCGATGCGGAGTTGGTGACGCTCTTGGCGATGCTCGTCTTCACCTCTGAGGTTCGCTGGCGGAGTCAGGAAGGGACGACTGACCGACGTGCTCCGGCGGCTGTGCGAGGGCGGACGACTCAGGGCGAAGGGCAGGCGTGAGCCACCATCCGGACGCAACCTTCTGAAGCCCGGCGCAAGTTGAGGAACCTGCCTCTCGTGCCGCGGAGTCCTCGAATGCCAGAGCCCTCAGCCGATCGCTCAGGCATCGCCCCGGCAAGCTCTGCCTCGCCGCTCCTCGGAATCTGCACCGCCGCCTCAACCTTCGACAAACGCACCGACCACCTCGACCCCGGGGCCGCGCGGCCTTCTCATCGCGCCTGGCGGTACGGCCGGCAACCGAGTTTGTGACCGAGCATGATCTGCCTTCCTCATGCGAGGAGCACGACACCTTCTCTGACTCGTAGTGTTGGCCAGGGTGCTCCCGGTGTGGGTCGTCGTGAGGTCAGCGAACACGACGATTCCACCGCTCGCGTCCGGGGGCCGAGTCATCGAGCTACCGACCAGCACCGTGAACGAGGCCGCCCGCGGCGGGTCGGCCACCGCAGAGAGGGATGCCTGATTTGTCGCTTTCGAAGAAAGTTGCTTCAACGAGGGACAGCGGCCGATAAACACGCAGGTCAACGAGACTGCTCCCCGCGCGTGCGGGGATGGACCCCGACTCCGCCCCCGGCAGTGCCGACCATCAGGCTGCTCCCCGCGCGTGCGGGGATGGACCCGATGGACAAAGGTACCTCCCCTTCGGGGAGGTCTGCTCCCCGCGCGTGCGGGGATGGACCCAGCGTGACCGAGGCGTACGTCCTTCAGCGCTACTGCTCCCCGCGCGTGCGGGGATGGACCCCTCGGCAAAGACGCCGTCGACCACGTCCGCCCCTGCTCCCCGCGCGTGCGGGGATGGACCCGACGATCCCCTTCTTGCCGCGGGCTGCGAGCCCTGCTCCCCGCGCGTGCGGGGATGGACCCCAGATGTGCCGGCGCCTCGGCGTCGAGCCGGTCTGCTCCCCGCGCGTGCGGGGATGGACCCGGGTAGAGGCCCGCGGCGTTGAGGCTGTCGGCCTGCTCCCCGCGCGTGCGGGGATGAACCCTCCTGGGACGTGCCGCTCCTGCGGGTGCTGGCCTGCTCCCCGCGCCCGCGGGGCCGCCCCTGCGAATGCCCGCACTGCGCCTCCCCGGCCGCTTGAGAGATCCGGCACCCGCCAGGTTCCCGCGGCAGTGCGGGATGACCGGGCCGGCCGCAACTCGTCAACCAACGCGCCACCGAGCCCCGTTACCCAGCCGCCACCACTCCCCCCGAACAATTCCCCGCCCACACCCCAGGCGTCCGCCCCCACCACGGACGTGCCCGTTCCAGTTGTCCGGCGAGTCGGAAGAGGCGGTCCTCGGCCCCGTAATCGGTGGCGAACTGCATGCCGATCGGGAGTCCGGTCGCGTCGTCGGTCGTGAGGGGGACGGACATGGCGGGTGTGCCCG
>NZ_AJTQ01000296.1 GCF_000262345.1 Streptomyces xiaopingdaonensis
CGAAGACGCGGCGGAGCCAGCCGAGGCCGTCGAGTTCGGCTGCGTTCTCGGTGTGGGTTCCCAGGGGTACGGGGAGTTCGGGCAAGGTCGGGGTGAGCAGGAGGTCGTGGTCGGTGAAGTACCGGGCGAGGCTGCGGGCCGTCCGGTTGCGGACGGTGAGGGCGGTGACGAACTGCGCGCCGCTGACCTGCCGTCCGTAGTGGTAGCTGGCGAGGGTCGTCGGTTCGAGGGTCGAGGAGTCGACGGGGCGGTCGAAGGCGGTGGCCAGCTCGTCGACGGAGGCCGCGAGGTTCGCCGTCCAGAGATGGGCGTTGGCCGTGACGAACTCGTCCCAGTCGGGGCCGAGGGCGACCTCGGCCCCGTCCACCCGGTGGCCGAGGGACTCCAGCAGATCCACGGTGCGGGAGAGGGCGCGGAGCACGGGCGCGGTGGTGCGGTGTCCGCCCCATGCCTGCGCGAGGACGCCGATCCTGAGCGCGCCCGGGTGGCGGGCGACCTCTTCCGCGTACGGGCGGGACGGCTGCTGGGCGAAGTAGGGGTCGCCCGGTTCGGGACCGCGGACCAGGTCGAGCAGCGCGGCGCTGTCGCGTACGGAGCGGCTGACGCTGCCGTGCACGGCGAGGCCGTTGAAGACCTCGTCGGCGTCGGGCCCCATGGAGACCCGGCCGCGGGTGGGCTTCATCACGAAGAGTCCGTTGCAGGCGGCGGGGATGCGGAGCGAGCCGGCCGCGTCGGTGCCGTGTGCGAGCGGCACGATCCCCGCGGCGACGGCGGCGCCCGCGCCACCGCTGGACCCGCCTGCGCTCCGCTCCGGATCCCACGGGTTGCGGGTGGGGCCGTACAGCACCGGCTCCGTCGTGGTGCTGAAGGCCAACTCCGGTGCCGCGGTGCGTCCGAACGTCACCAGGCCGGCGCGGCGGAAGCGCGCCATCAGTGCGGAGTCGGCGGCGGCGACGTTGCCCTCCGCGAGGCGGCTGCCCAACTCCGTTCGTCTCCCGCGCATGGAGACTCCGATGTCCTTGATCAGGAAGGGGACGCCGGACAGCGGTGTGCTGCCGGGCGCGGGGTCGTCGTCGGACGGCCAGGTCTCCACGACGGCGTTGAGGTGCGGGTCGACCGCCTGAGCGGCCTCGCGTGCGGCTGCTTCCAGCTCGGCGGGGGTCGCCTCGCCTTCGGCCACCAGCTCGGCGAGCCCGACCGCGTCGTGGCTCACGTACTCGGCAACTCTCACTGTCACTCCCAGCGTTGCGGACGATACCGTACAGCACCGTACGATACCGATCGGTATCGAATGGCACGCGGGGGTACCTTAGCGTGGTGGCCACGCATTCGACCGACGCCAAAGGAGCGGCCATGGCACCGACCGCCAGGAGACCGAGCAGAGTCGCGAAGCTGCCGCCGCGCGAGCGCATCCTCGACGCGGCGGAAGAACTCTTCCGGGACGAGGGGATTCGGCGGGTGGGCGTCCAGGCGATCGCCGAGCGGGCCGAGACCACGAAGATGGCGCTCTACCGGCACTTCGGCACTAAGGACGAGCTGGTCGCGGAGTGGTTGCGGATCGTCGCCGCCGACTACCGGGCGGCCTTCGACGACGCCGAGGCCGAGCACCCCGGCCTCCCCGGGGAGCAGATCCTCGCCGTGGCCCGCTTCGTCGCCGAGGGGCTGCCGGCGCTCACGTACCGCGGCTGCCCGTTCGTCAACTCCCTTGCCGAGCTGCCCGACCGCGCCCATCCGGCACGGCAGGTGATCGAGGAGCACAAGGCCCACCAGGCCCGCAGGCTCCTCGGCATGTGCACCGAGGCGGGGCTGCCCGAGCCGGAGCAAGCGGTGGCCGAGATCACGTTCGTGCTCGAAGGGGCGCAGGTGAGTGCGCAGAACGGGAGTGTCGATCAGGTGGGGGAGCGGGTGATGAGGATCGTTGAGGGGGTTGTGGATCGGCGGCGGTCGGCCGTATCGGGTACGTCTGTCGGCTGACGGGGCCGCGGTTCGACGAAATCGCCGGTGTGGGTGGGGGGTTGGGACGGAGCGAGGGGCGGGCTGCGTGTGCCTCTGTGCTCGATGGGAGCGACTGGTGCCTGTTGGTTTTGGGTAGAAGCACCGACCGTCAAACCCCGGGAGCTGTGCTGGAACCTGCCGTACTTTGGTGGCAGTTGAAGGTTCGATGCTGGCGGCCGTCTCGGACGGCACCGGGGGATTGGCTGTCAGCCGGAGGAGATGAGCCCGCGCGACTGTGCTGCAACGGACGCAAGTCCCTTACGGCAACTGTGAAGTTGCTCCGCCGCTGGAGGGTGCCGGATTTGTCGCCTTCGGAGAAAGTTGCTTCAACGGGGGTCAGCGGCCGATAAACACGCAGGTCAACGAGTCTGCTCCCCGCGCACGCGGGGATGGACCCTCTGGCGCGGGCCCGGCCCGCCACCTACCAATCTGCTCCCCGCGCACGCGGGGATGGACCCCTCCGCAGGAACCGGCGGCCTCTCCTGGGGCTCTGCTCCCCGCGCACGCGGGGATGGACCCACCTGCGCCCAGCCCCCGCGTCCGCCGCGCTCCTGCTCCCCGCGCACGCGGGGATGGACCCGTTGATCAGGCCGGCCGTCGCGGCGACTGCTCCTGCTCCCCGCGCACGCGGGGATGGACCGAGTCGCAGGCGACTGCGAGGTGATAGGTCGGGCTGCTCCCCGCGCACGCGGGGATGGACCCTCGATCCCGTTCTCCAGGCTGGTGTGACCGAGCTGCTCCCCGCGCACGCGGGGATGGACCCGACCTGGGCTTCGAATCTGATGGCCCCCTCGTCTGCTCCCCGCGCACGCGGGGATGGACCCTTGGCGAGGGGCGTGGTGTGCGGGGCCGCGTACTGCTCCCCGCGCACGCGGGGATGGACCCACGATCGTGGGCGGATTGCTGCTCACCTCCACCTGCTCCCCGCGCACGCGGGGATGGACCCCCGGCTCCGTACACGGGCGCGGAGGTCACCGACTGCTCCCCGCGCACGCGGGGATGGACCCGACGACCAGGTCGGATGGGAGACCGACGCCCGCTGCTCCCCGCGCACGCGGGGATGGGCCCGATGGAGATGGAGCTCAACTCCGATCCGGTGGCTGCTCCCCGCGCACGCGGGGATGGACCCTCCGGCTGAACCTCGTCCAGGAACTCGGCGAACTGCTCCCCGCGCACGCGGGGATGGACCCGCCGACCGCACCGCCATCGAGGAAGCGACCGGCTGCTCCCCGCGCAAGCGGGAATGGCCCCACCCCGGCAACGTGCTCGTCGGGATCTTCTGCCGCTCCCCGCACACGCGGCGTTGGACTCCCACGAACAAGGCCCAGCTCGTAGACGACGTTCGGCCCCCCACGCATGCAGGGACATCCTGTGCCCTCTCAACTTGCCTTCAGCGAAAGCACGTTGTGCACACCGCACTCACCCGGGCACCGTCATGAGCCCCATGCCGCGTGACCGTCCACCGAACCCGGAACGCCCCTGCGCACGACCGCAGACGTGCCGACGAAGAGGCGCCCCCACTCAAAGCCCCGGCACACCCGGAGCACTCCCCCCAAGCCCCGAACGCCCCTCACCCACCCCCGACCATCCGCACAACCCACCGCACCGTCTCCCCCGCGTCGACAACCTGCTGCAGATGCGTCCCAGGCAGCCGCCCCACCTTCCATCCCCGCTCCCGAGCATCCGCCGCCTCACCGTCGTAGGGCGTACTGAACTGCAGGTAGGAACAGGGCGCGTCCCCCCGCTCGAGAGGCACGGGCAAACGCTGCTCGAAGTAGGCGAGAGGCAGGGCAGGTTGCTCCTCGACGATCGTCCGGCGCAGCTCGGGGTCCGGGAGCATGGCGGCGACGTCCTCCTCCGGCCACCAGTCGGTCCAGCGGGGCAGCACCCCGTCGACGGCCATCGGGCGGAGCATCTCCAGCAGCTCCGGCGGCAGTGCGGGGCTCGGGCCCGTGGTCGCCGGCAGCGTGGCGTCGACGAAGAGCGAGTGCGCCACGGGCTGGGCGACGCCCGCGCGGATCGCGGGGACCAGCAGCCCCGCGTTGCTGTGCGCCACGAGCGCGACGGGCGCGTCGTCCGGCACCCCGGCGAGGCTCTCCTGTACGGCGTCCACCGCGCGCGGCCAGTACGGGGGGCCGCCGGAGCCGACGTGGAGCAGCGACGGGACCCGGACCTCGTGCCCCGCGGCCGTGAGGCGTTCGGCGACGGGGCGCCAGGTGGTCGGCCCGACGAGCGGGCTGTGCACGAGAACGAGAAGCGGTGCCATACGGGGATGCTGTCCCCGCGCCGGCGAGGGCGCCGGCGCTTCGGCCCGGAGCGAACACCCAACGGCGCGCTGCGCGGCGCCACTTCACGACGACGCAACGGGGCGCGCTCCCCGCTGTCGGCCGGGCGTGACCGACATCATTCACCCGTTGAGGCCTATCTCACGGCCTCTCGACCTCCGCCTCGAAGGCCCGAAAAGTTACGCTTTCGACGGATCGGACCTCAGTGCCCCGAGCCCCCGCACGACAGGCGACCCACCCCGACCCCACGCGGAGCGAACGTGACCGAGCCCCGGCAGCTTTCCCCGTTGCAGCGGGAGAGCGCTGCGCCGCGGTACGTCTGGTATGCGTCGTTCGGCTCCAACCTGCACCTCTCCCGCCTGCGTTACTACCTCGCCGGCGGCTGCCCGCCCGGCACCGGACGCACCTACCCGGGATGCCGCGACCCCCGCGACCCGCTGGAGTCCACGGCCGTCGCCCTCCCCGGCGACGTCTACTTCGCGGGCGAGTCCCCGGTATGGACCGGCGGCGTCGCCTTCTACGACCCGGCCGCCGAGGGCATCGCCGCAGCACGGGCCCACCTCGTCAGCGTCGAGCAGTTCTCGGACATCGCCGCCCAGGAGATGCACCGCGACCCGGGCGCCGACGTCGACCTCGACGCGGTCCTCGCGGCGGGCAGGCTGGAGACGGGACCGGGCCCGTACGAGACGCTCGTCTGCGCCGGGTCGCTCGACGGCCGGCCGGTCCTCACCTTCACCGCGCCCTGGTGCAGGAACGATGTCGCCTGCACCGCGCCCTCGGCGCTCTACCTCCACCAACTCGCCTCCGGGCTGCGGGAGTCGCACGCCTGGGCGCCGGAACGCATCGCCGAGTACCTCTCGGCGCGCTCCGGCGTCGCGGGGAACTGGGCGGCCGACGCCCTCCTCTCGGTCTGCCGCGGCGAGGTGGACGCCGCCGTCACGCCGGGCGACGTGGCGGAAGTCCTCCCGGAGCCGGTGCGGCAGCCGGCGCCGTAGAAAAGGAGCGGGGCCCGGAAGGGACCCGCTCCTCGTGCGTACGCCGCCGTGCTCAGCGCCCGGCGATCGACTCCACCGCTTCCTGGATCGGCGTCTCCCCGCCGATCAGCTCCAGCGTCTCGCCGGCGGCCCGCGGCTCG
>NZ_AJTQ01000297.1 GCF_000262345.1 Streptomyces xiaopingdaonensis
CCACGTCGTCCCTGGTGACGTCGGCGCGGCCCGTCGAGGGGGCGAGTGTGACGCGTCCGGTGCCCGGGTCGTCGGTGAGGCGGCCGGGGCGCAGGATCGTCCAGGCGAGGTCGGGGCGTGCGCGGATGTCCTCCTCCGCCCGGCCCTTGGCGCGGAGGTAGGCCGCGAAGACCGGCTCCATGCCCGAGGGCGGGTGCTCGGCGTCGACGGAGGGGTCGGCTCCCATGCTGGAGACGACGAGGAACCTGCTCACCCCGGCGCGTTCGGCGGCGTCGGCGAAGAGCGCGGCGGCGGCCCGGTCCACACTCTCCTTGCGGGCCACGCCGCTGCCCGGTCCGGCGCCGGCGGCGAAGACGGCGGCGTCGGCGTCCTCCAGGTGCTTCGCCACGTCGTCGACGCTTGCGGACTCCAGGTCGCAGACGACGGGTTCGGCTCCGGCGGCGAGCAGGTCGCTCGCCTGCGCGGAGCGTCGGACGATGCCCGCTACCCGGTCGCCCCGTCCGGCGAGCAGCCGCTCCAGTCGAAGGGCGATCTTTCCGTGTCCTCCAGCGATCACAGTGCGCATGTCCCCGACCGTACGCCGACGAGTCCGCTCGCGCGCGGTCTCGTTCCGACCTGCTGTCTCTCAGCCCTGGGACTGCCGTGGCAGCCCCAACTCGGCGGCGGTGGCGAAGTCGCAGAACTCCCGCACCGCGCTGGTCCGGGCCACGACCCGCCCCCGGTGCACCACCACCCTGCTGTACGCGAGCGAGAGCGCCCCCGCCAGCTCGTCGCCCCGCACCGCGAGCAGATCGGCGGGGAAGCCGGCCTCGACGCGCACCTCGGGCAGCCCCATCACGGCCCTGGCCGCACCGCTCACCGCCTCGTACGCGGCGTGCGGAGGCGCCTCACCGTGCGAGGCGAGGAGGTACGCGGCCTCCAGCGGATCGCCCCTCCCCACCCGGTTCGACGCGTCGCGCAGCGCCCCGCTCCCCGCGGCGACGGAGACGCCGGCCCGCGTCAGCACGCTCATCGGCGCGGCCCGCGAGGGGAGTTCGGGCGAGGACCGCTCCACGGCGGAGCAACCCCCCTGCGGCAGGCAGACGACGGTGACGCCGGCCGCCGCGAGCTGCTCGGCGCAACGGACGGCGGTCCGGTGCGGCTGCCGGGCGAGGCCGCCGCACGGCCCGATGCTCACCGCCGGCCGGAAACCGCCGGCCGCCGCGGCGAGACGGGTGAGCCGCGCCGGGTCGTCGCCCTCGGTGTGCAGGTCGACGGGACAGCCGTGCTCGGCGGCGACCGTCAGGACGGCCTCCACGTACCCGGCGGGATCGGGATCGAGGTCGGGGCAGCCGCCGACGGCGGTGGCCCCCATCTTCACCGCGTCCCGCAGCATCGCGAGCCCCTCGGCACCCGCGGCACCCGTGAGGAGCCGCGGCACGGCGACGGCGCTGAGATCGATGAGCCCGCGCAGCGAGCGTCTCGCCTGGAGCACGGCCTCCAGGCCCGAGAGCCCGGCGACGTCCCCGATGCGCACGTGGGTGCGCGACGCGGTGGCGCCCTGGCCGAGCTGGAGGAGCGCGGCCTGGGTGGTGCGGCGCTGCACGTCGTCCGGTTCGTACGACGGCGGGCCGGCCGGACGGTCCTCAGCGGGCGGTGCCTGGTCCGCGGTGAGCGCGGAGTCGTAGTGCGCGTGGGGCTCGGCGGGCGCGGGGAGGAGCAGGTAGCCGGCGAGGTCGACGAGCGCGGCCCCGCGCCTGCCGTACTCGACGGCGAGGCTGCCGGCCGTGCCCACCGCCTCGATACGGCCGCCCGCGACGCGGACGTCGACGGTGCGGCCGTCGGCGAGACGCGCCCCGCGCAGCACGAGCGGGGGAGTGCGGGGTCCTTCGCGCGACTCGCGTTCGGATTCGCCGCGGCCGGGCTCGCGCTCTGGCTCTGACGGCTCCTGCGGCTCACTCTCGGTCATCGGTCTCCCAGGGGCGCGGAGGTCACTTGGCCCGGGGCGCCCCGGGCGGGCGGCGCGCGGATCGAGCGTAGGGCGCAGGGGAGAGCTCGGCGTGGAACGACCGAATAGTCGTACCGCTGTGGTGTGGTGGGGACGCCGCCCTCGCAGCTCCGAGGGCTGCGGCGGAGGCGTCCGGCGACCCGGCCCCGCCTTCCGGAACGGCAGTTGGGGACCGTCGCGGGTGCGTGGCGCGGGAGGGTCCGGGCGGCCGGTACGGATTTCACCTTTGGCTGCGAGGCGTGTAATGTCTTCCCCGCTCGCCCCAATAGCTCAGTCGGCAGAGCGTCTCCATGGTAAGGAGAAGGTCAACGGTTCGATTCCGTTTTGGGGCTCTGATGTGACTGGTCCTCTGCCACCGGTGGAGGCCGCCGCATCGTGGCGGTGTAGCTCAGTCGGTAGAGCAAGCGGCTCATAATCGCTGTGTCACCGGTTCAAGTCCGGTCACCGCTACTTCACCGACAGTAGCCGATTGCAGGGTCGGTCCTCCGATCGGCTACTATTTCTGCGTTTGTCCATCCGTTTGTCAAGGAGCACTCAACGTGGCTGCCACAGACGTCCGCCCGAAGATCACGCTGGCCTGCGTGGAGTGCAAGGAGCGGAACTACATCACCAGGAAGAACCGTCGGAACAACCCCGACCGGATCGAGATGAAGAAGTACTGCCCCAGGGACAACCGTCACACCGTCCACCGCGAGACGCGCTGACGTTCGCGCTCCGAGGGCCGGAAGTTTTCCGCGAGGCCGCTCCCTGCGTTGTCGGGGGGCGGCTTTGTGGTGTGTGCTTGGCTCTTGCGGCGATGTCCGATTTGTCGCTCTCGGGGAAAGTTGCTTCAGCGGGGGTCGGCCGTTGAGAAACGTGCAGGTCAACGAGACTGCTCCCCGCGCGTGCGGGGATGGTCCCCCTGACATCTTCTTCCGTTCAAAACACCGTGACTGCTCCCCGCGCGTGCGGGGATGGTCCCCGCGAGATCACCCGCCCGGACTGGACCCACCTCTGCTCCCCGCGCGTGCGGGGATGGTCCCCGCGCCGGCCGCGCCGCCGGAATCGACCCTTGCTGCTCCCCGCGCGTGCGGGGATGGTCCCGGCCTGGAGTCCGCGAGGGCCCGCGGCCGGGTCTGCTCCCCGCGCGTGCGGGGATGGTCCCCGGCGTGCGAGGGATGCG
>NZ_AJTQ01000298.1 GCF_000262345.1 Streptomyces xiaopingdaonensis
TCGCGGACTACACCGCGGTGGCGCAGTACACCCTGCTCCCCGCGCGTGCGGGGATGGTCCCGTCCACGCCTCACGCTGGCGGTCCCAACGGCCCTGCTCCCCGCGCGTGCGGGGATGGTCCCCTCGGCGTGCCCGATCACGGAAGCTGCGCCCCACTGCTCCCCGCGCGTGCGGGGATGGTCCCTGCCGGGCCGCGGCGCGGGGTGTCGACCTGTCCTGCTCCCCGCGCGTGCGGGGATGGTCCCGCCTCGGCGCTGTCGCGCAGTTGTCGGTAGGTCTGCTCCCCGCGCGTGCGGGGATGGTCCCGTCAAGCGAACTCTCTACTCCGGCTCGGACGCCTGCCCCCGCGCGTGCGGGATGGCCCCACCAGCTACCGCACGGTGAGCTGGCTGATGCCCGGCTCCCCGTGAGCCGGGGCCCCGCGCATGCTCCCTGCACCCCGCCCCAACCACCCCCATAGGTATGCTGCTCCCCGCACACGCGAGGGGGGCGGGTGCATCCCGCGGGGGTGCCCCCTCGGCCCGTCGCGGCAACCGCACCCCCCATCGGGCAGACGAGGCGCGGGGCACCGAAGCAGCAGGAGGTGGCGCCGATGGCGCTCGACAAGTCCTTCGAGGGGCGGAGTTATCCGCCGGGGCGTACCTACGAGGTCGGCAGGGAGAAGATCCGGGAGTTCGCCGAGGCGATCGGGGACGCCAACCCGGCCTACACCGACCCGGAGGTGGCGCGGGCCCTCGGGTACGCGGACGTGATCGCGCCGCCCACCTTCGTCTTCTCGCTGACGTTCCGGGAGGCGGGGCAGGCGCTCCAGGACCCGATGCTCCAGCTCGACTACAGCCGGGTCGTCCACGGCGACCAGAAGTTCCACTACCACCGTCCGGTGCTCGCGGGCGATCGCCTCTCGGTCACCTCGACGATCGACTCGATCAAGTCCATGTCGGGGAACGACATCCTCGACATCCGCGGGGACGTGTACGACAGCGCGGGCGAGCCCGTGGTGACCGCCGTCACCAAGGTCGTCGTCAGGGGCCCCGAGTCCGACTCGGCAGAAGGGAAGTGAGCCGCATGGGCGCGAGGATCGCGTACGCCGACGTCGAGGTCGGCACCGAACTGCCGGCCCAGCGCTTCCCGGTGACGAGGGAGACCCTCGTCCGTTACGCGGGCGCCTCGGGCGACTTCAACCCGATCCACTGGAACGAGCGGTTCGCCAAGGAGGTCGACCTCCCGGACGTCATCGCGCACGGCATGTTCACCATGGCCGAGGCGGTCCGGGTCGTCACCGACTGGACGGGGGACCCGGGCGCCCTCGTCGACTACGGTGTGCGCTTCACCAAGCCCGTCGTCGTGCCCGACGACGGCAAGGGCGCCGAGATCGAGGTCTCCGCCAAGGTCGCGGCGAAGCTCGACGACGACGCGCGCACGGTCCGCGTCGACCTCACCGCGACGAGCGCGGGACAGAAGGTGCTCGGGATGTCCCGCGCCGTCGTCCGCCTGGCGTGACCGCACCCGGCGCCCGGCGCCGCGGGACGACGCCGGGCGCGCCGCGCGGACCTCGTACGCTTGGCACCGTGCAGGAACTCGACACCACCGAAGCCCCGCAGCCGCGCACCGAGTACGGCGCTCCGCTCGCTCCGCTGACCACCCTCCGGCTGGGCGGCCCGGCCGCACGGTTGGTCACCGCCGAGACGGACGAGCAGGTCGTCGCCGCTGTGCGCGAGGCCGACGCGAGCGGCACCCCGCTGCTGATCGTCGCGGGCGGCAGCAACCTGGTCATCGCGGACGAGGGCTTCGCCGGGACGGTGCTGCGGATCGCGACCCGCGGGTGGGTGCTCGACGGCACCGATCTCGAGCTCGCTGCCGGTGAGAACTGGTCGGAGGCGGTCGCGCGGACGGTGGAGGCGGGGCTCGCCGGTGTCGAGTGCCTCGCCGGCATTCCGGGTTCGGCCGGGGCCACCCCGGTGCAGAACGTGGGTGCCTACGGCCAGGAGATCTCCGGCACGCTTACCGAGGTGATCGCGTACGACCGGATCGGTGGCGAGACCGTCACCATCCCGAACGAGGAGTGCGGCTTCGGGTACCGCTGGAGTCGCTTCAAGGCCGAACCCGACCGCTACACGGTGCTCCGTGTCCGGTTCCGGCTGGAGGACGCGGGCGGGCTCTCCGCGCCCCTGAAGTACGCCGAGACGGCGCGCGTTCTGGGTGTGGGCGCGGGGGAGCGCGTGCCGGTGGCGCGTGCACGGGAGACCGTCCTCGCGCTCCGCGCGGGCAAGGGCATGGTCCTCGACGCGGCGGATCACGACACCTGGTCGGCCGGCTCGTTCTTCACCAATCCGGTCCTCGACGACGCGGAGTTCGCCGCCTTCCGCGCTCGCGCCGGCGCACGCCTCGGGGCCGGCGTCGAGCCCCCCGCCTTCCCGGCAGGCGAGGGACGCACCAAGACCTCCGCCGCCTGGCTGATCGACAAGGCCGGGTTCACCAAGGGCTACGGCACCGGGCCCGCCCGCATCTCCACGAAGCACACCCTCGCCCTCACCAACCGCGGTGAGGCGACCACCGCAGACCTCCTCTCCCTCGCCCGCGAGGTGCGTGCCGGTGTCTTCGACGCCTTCGGGGTGACCCTCGTCAACGAGCCGGTGACGGTGGGCTGTTCGCTCTGACGCGGGCGGCGTCGGCCCTGCTCGTCGTGCGCCGCGCGCCGCACGTCGTCCGTGCGGGCCATTCCCGGAGAGGGCGCTCGTGGACGGACGTGCCACCGAAGTCGAACCGCCGGAGCGCCTCAACACCGTGTTTCCGCGCGGGCGTCGAGTCGCTGGAGAACGAAGCGCTGCCGGGGCAGCGCAGCTCGCGCGGAGATCGTGAGCGGTGCGGCGATCGGTATCGCCCGGAGCACCGGCCTGCTGCCCTACGCCTGCCAACCTTCGTCATGACAATGGCAGTTGCCTCAGCGGACCCGTCGCCCGGCCGGAGCCGCCCGCTCCCGCCGTGAGGGGCGATACTCGGGCGATCGTGCACTCGCAGCCGGCTCGGTAGCCCCGATCGGCCAGCCGCCCGGAACGGCGGCATCCCGCGTCCGCCGCAGCACTGCCAACGCAACGCCCGAACGACGCACCCCGGTCGACACCCACACCGAGCGACAGCCGCCCGACGCCCCCGCTCGCCCGACGCACCCCCCGTCAGCCCGTGCCGCCGCCGGGCGGTGACGCCAGCCAGTCGTCGATCCGTGCGAGCGTCCGCTGCCGCACGTCGGCGGGCATCACCGCGCCGCGTACCGACTGCCGTGCGAGCTCGGCGAGTTCGATGTCGGTGAACCCGTGCGCGGTGCGCGCCAGCGTGTACTGGGCGGCGAGCCGCGAGCCGAAGAGGAGCGGGTCGTCGGCGCCGAGCGCCATCGGCACGCCGGCGTCCCACAGGCGGCGCAGCGGGACGGAGCGGTCGTTCTCGTAGACCCCGAGGGCCACGTTGGAGGCGGGGCACACCTCGCAGGTGACGCCCTGCTCCGCCAACTGCCCGAGCACGCGCGGGTCTTCGGCCGCGCGGACGCCGTGGCCGACGCGGCCGGCGCGCAGGTCGTCGAGGCAGTCGCGAACGCTGCGCGGCCCGGAGAGCTCCCCACCGTGCGGAGCCGCGATCAGGCCGCCGTCCCGCGCGATGGCGAACGCGCGGTCGAAGTCCCTTGCGAACCCCCGGCGTTCGTCGTTGGCGAGGCCGAAGCCGACGATTCCGCGGTCGCGGTAGCGGACGGCGAGCCTCGCGAGGGTCCGCGCGTCGAGCGGGTGCTTCATCCTGTTGGCCGCGACGAGGAGCCGCATCCCCAGGCCCGTCTCGCGGGAGGCGCGGTCGAGCGCGTCGAGGATGATCTCCAGCGCCGGGGTGAGCCCGCCGAGGAAGGGCGCGTACGACGTCGGATCGACCTGGATCTCCAGCCACTCCGAACCGTCGCGCACGTCCTCCTCGGCCGCCTCGCGGACCAGGCGCTGGATGTCCTCGGGGCTGCGCAGGCACGAGCGTGCGATGTCGTAGAGGCGCTGGAAGCGGAACCAGCCGCGCTCGTCGGTGGCGCGGAGCTTCGGGGGCTCTCCGCCGCTCAGCGCCGGCGGCAGCCTTACGCCGTACTTGTCCGCGAGTTCCAGGAGCGTCGAGGGGCGCATCGAGCCCGTGAAGTGCAGATGCAGATGGGCCTTGGGCAGGGTGTGCACGTCGCGGCCGTCGGCGCTCGCCCGGGTCTGCCCCGGGGCCGCGCTGTGCCGGGGCTCCTGGCGGTCGCGCGCCTGCGGGGGGCGCTCTCCTGAAGACTGCAACATCCCAAGATCCTGCCGTATCCGCGGGCCCGACCGGTAGCCGGTTCCCGGCCGGGGGACCTTCCGAAAACACGAGCGGCCCCGGAACTCCGGGGCCGCTCGCGGGGGTTCGGCTCAGTCGCGCGCCTCGGCGAGGAGCTTCTGGAGGCGCGAGACGCCCTCGGTGAGGTCCTCGTCGCCGAGGGCGTAGGAGAGGCGGAGGTACCCGGGCGTGCCGAACGCCTCGCCGGGGACGACCGCGACCTCGGCCTCCTCCAGGATGAGCGCGGCGAGCTCGACCGAGGTGGCGGGGCGCCGGCCGCGGATCTCCTTGCCGAGCAGCGCCTTGACCGACGGGTAGGCGTAGAAGGCGCCTTCGGGCTCCGGGCAGAGCACGCCGTCGATCTCGTTCAGCATCCGCACGATCGTCCGGCGGCGCCTGTCGAAGGCCGTACGCATCTCCGCGACCGCGTCGAGACCGCCGGAGACGGCGGCGAGCGCCGCGGCCTGCGAGACGTTGCTGACGTTGGAGGTGGCGTGCGACTGGAGGTTGGTCGCCGCCTTCACGACGTCCTGCGGGCCGATGATCCAGCCCACCCGCCAGCCGGTCATGGCGTAGGTCTTCGCCACGCCGTTGACGACGACGCAGCGGTCGGCGACCTCGGGCACGGCGACGGGGAGCGAGGTGAACTCGGCGTCGCCGTAGACGAGGTGCTCGTAGATCTCGTCGGTGAGGACCCAGAGCCCGTGCTCCGCCGCCCACCTGCCGATCGCCTCGACCTGCTCGCGCGGGTAGACGGCGCCGGTCGGGTTGGAGGGCGAGACGAAGAGGACGACCTTCGTCCGCGCGGTGCGCGCCGCTTCCAACTGCTCGACCGAGACGCGGTATCCGGTGGTCTCGTCGGCCGTCACATCGACCGGGACGCCGCCTGCGAGGCGGATCGACTCCGGGTAGGTGGTCCAGTACGGGGCGGGGACGATCACCTCGTCGCCCTCGTCGAGGAGGGTTGCGAACGCCTGGTAGATCGCCTGCTTGCCGCCGTTGGTGACGAGGATCTGGGACGGCTCGACGCGGTAACCGGAGTCACGCAGCGTCTTCTCGGCGATGGCGGACTTGAGTTCGGGGAGACCGCCCGCCGGGGTGTAGCGGTGGAACCGCGGTTCGCGCGCGGCGGCGACGGCGGCCTCGACGATGTAGTCGGGCGTGGGGAAGTCCGGTTCGCCGGCGCCGAATCCGATCACCGGGCGACCGGCCGCTTTGAGTGCCTTGGCCTTCGCGTCGACGGCGAGCGTCGCCGACTCGGAGATCGCCCCGACGCGGGCGGAGATCCGCCGCTCGGTCGGGGGCTGTGCCGGGGGAGTGGCGGAAGGATTGGCTGCGGTCATGTAGGCATGCTCCCAGACCCCGGTGACAGCCGGCACTCGGGCCGTGGACGGCGACGGGCCGTGCGCACCGCGGCGCCAAGGGCGGGACGGCAGCGCCGAGCGGGGCGCGAGGGAGCTGTTCGACGCCGGGACGCAGAACACGTACACTCTCACCTCGTTGGTCCTCATCGGCAGCCGTGACCGTGGAAGAGCCCGGAGCGCAGAAGCACTCCGAGCGACCGCGCGGGTGCGGTAAGTTGGGGAAAAGCAAAGGGTCGTAGCTCAATTGGAAGAGCACTGGTCTCCAAAACCAGCGGTTGGGGGTTCGAGTCCCTCCGGCCCTGCTCCACACATCGGTGCCTTGGTGTGTGTGCTTGCGTACGTACTGAAATGCACCGCCGTGCGGCCGGGCCGGACGCCGCAGGGCAACGACCCGGATCAGGTGAGGACGAGTGACGGAGATCACGGACACCACCGAGGTCCCCGAGCCCGGAGGGTCGTCGGACGGTGGCGGCAAGAAGTCGCGTCGTGGCGGACGGCGGGGAAAGAGGGGCCCGTTGGGCCGCCTCGCGCTCTTCTACCGGCAGATCGTGGCCGAGCTGCGCAAGGTCGTCTGGCCGACGCGGCAGCAACTCTCCACGTACACCACGGTCGTGATCATTTTCGTGATCATCATCATCGCCTTCGTGTTCGTGCTTGACTATGGGCTTACCGAAGTCGTTAAGCGCGTCTTCGGCTGACCTTCAGCGGGAGACCGCCGCTGGCGGTCCTTTCCGTATGTACGACCCTTTGAAGCCAGGAAGAAGCAGCCACAGTGTCTGACCCCAACCTGAACGACGCCGTCGAGCCCTCCGAGGGCGCCGACACCGCGCCCCGCACCGACGAGGCTGAGGGCGACGGGGTCAAGCTGGCGGCCGACGCGCTCGCCGCTGAGGACGCCGGGACCGCGGCTGCCGAGGCCGAGCAGCAGGAGCCCGATACGGAGCCGGCAGAAGAGGCCGCCGAGGGCGAGACCGAGGAGCCCGCCGAGGCCGACGAGGAGCAGGTCGACCCGATCGCCCAACTCCGCGACGAGCTGCGGTTCCTCCCCGGCGAGTGGTACGTCATCCACACCTACGCCGGCTACGAGAACCGCGTGAAGACCAACCTCATGCAGCGCGCGGTCTCCCTCAACGTCGAGGACTACATCTTCCAGGCCGAGGTGCCGCAGGAGGAGGTCGTCCAGATCAAGAACGGCGACCGCCGCACCGTCCGGCAGAACAAGCTCCCCGGCTACGTCCTCGTCCGCATGGACCTCACCAACGAGTCCTGGGGCGTCGTCCGGAACACCCCGGGCGTCACGGGCTTCGTCGGCAACGCCTACGACCCCTATCCCCTCACCCTCGACGAGATCGTCAAGATGCTCGCCCCCGAGGCGGAGGAGAAGGCCACGAAGACCGCGACCGCCGAGGAGGGCAAGCCCTCGGGCGCCGGACGCAAGGTCGAGGTGCAGGTCCTCGACTTCGAGGTCGGCGACTCGGTCACCGTCACCGACGGCCCCTTCGCCACCCTCCAGGCGACGATCAACGAGATCAACGCCGACTCCAAGAAGGTGAAGGGCCTCGTCGAGATCTTCGGTCGTGAGACCCCGGTCGAGCTCAGCTTCGACCAGATCCAGAAGAACTGAGGCCGCCCAGGCCGAGAACGAGCGAAGGAGCCCCCGCCGCAGCGGCGGGGGCTCCTTCGTCTGTTCCCAACCCGAAGGCGATGCCCGGCAGTTGACGGGCTCAGCCCGGGTCGGCGTCGTCGAGCAGGGCGCCGAGGTGCTGCACACCGCTCTCCGCGAGTACCTCCTCAAGGCGCTGCGCAGGGCGCACGAGCGAGAACCGGACGCCCCCGGCGTGCTGCCGGAAGCCGTGGACGGCGGGCCGGGGAAGGCTGTTGTACTGGAAGGGCGTCGAGAAGTAGTACGCCCCCGTGTCGTAGAGCGCCACGATGTCCCCGGGGTCGAGCTCGGGCAGCCGCGCCCCGCGTGCGACCAGGTCCCCGGCGAAGCAGCAAGGACCCGCCACGTCCTGGACGAGTTCGGCCGCGGCCTTGGGCTCGCCCACCGTGTCGAAGGCGCCGACGCGCAGCGGCCAGGACTCGGGCGCGAAGGCGGTCCGCGTCGCCACCTGAGCACCGGCGTGGCCCACGGCGATCCGGCGTCCGCCGGCGTCCTTGGTGTACTCCACCACGGCCGCGATGAGCCCTTGCTTCGCGAGCAGCGCCCGCCCGAACTCGGTGACCAGCGTGTACTCCCCGTCGAGGAGCCCGGGCACCTCGTCGCGCAGCCGCTGCGCGTAGTTGGCGAAGGACGGATCGGTCTCGTCGCTCGCGAAGTTGACGGGCAGCCCGCCACCGATGTCGAGCGTGTCCACCTGCCGGCGTCCCGCCTCGCGGTTGATCCGCTCGGCGAGCTCGTAGAGCACCCGTGCAGAGGCCGTCATCACTTCGAGTGGAACGCCCTGCGAACCGCTGTGCGTGTGGAGCCGGGTCAGCCACGGCCGCTCCAGATAGCTGCGCACGAGCCACTCCTCGGCGCCCTCGTCGCGCAGGGCCACGCCGAACTTCGACGTGCGCGTCGCCGTACTCATCGCGTCGATCGAGCCGCTGCCGACCTGCGTGTTCACCCGCACCCCGAGCGGGGCGCCCGGTGGCAGCCCGGCGCGCGTCCGCTCGGCGACGAGCCGGTCGAGGCGCCTCAGCTCCTGGGGGTTGTCCGCGTTGACGGCGACGCCCGTGGCGAGCGCCTCACGCAGCTCGGCGACCGTCTTCGCGGGGGAGTCGAAGACGATCCGCTCCGGCGGCACACCGGCGGCGCGCGCCAGTGCCAGCTCCCCGGGGCTCGCGACCTCGCATCCCACGCCCTCCTGGTGCAGCAGCTCCAGCACCGGCGCCAGCGAGGCGGCCTTCACAGCGAAGGTGTGCAGCACCTCGCCGGGGCCCTCGAACGCCGATCGCAACTCCCGGGCGGAAGCCCGGATTCCGTCCACGTCGAGGAGGCCGAGGACGGGCGCCTCCGGCCCGACGAGCCTCAGCCGCACCGCTTCCCGCACAGCAGCCTGCCTGCGTGCCACGGGGTCGGACACCATCGGTCGCTCCTCTCCCAGCCTCCGTCGAACCGCTCCACTGTGCGCCATGCGCACCTTCGGCGTCATCGGAGGATCACCCGAAGACAGCGGCGGGGGACGAGCGTGTGGGTCGGGGGCCGGGACGGAGCAGCAGGGGCCGCGGTCCGCGATGACCAGCCGGTTTCAGAGTCCGGCGCGGTAGCGGCTATCGTTGTGCAGTATGCCTCCGTCCGTATGAAGGACGGCGGTGAATCACCTCTCACTAGGACCCGGAGAGAGCATGCCTCCCAAGAAGAAGAAGGTCGCGGGGCTCATCAAGCTCCAGATCCAGGCCGGTGCCGCCAACCCGGCCCCGCCTGTCGGCCCGGCGCTGGGTCAGCACGGCGTCAACATCATGGAGTTCTGCAAGGCTTACAACGCCGCGACCGAGTCGCAGCGTGGCTGGGTGATCCCGGTCGAGATCACGGTCTACGAGGACCGCTCGTTCGACTTCATCACCAAGACCCCGCCGGCCGCGAAGATGATCCTGCGCGCCGCAGGCGTCGAGAAGGGCTCCGGCACCCCGCACACCACCAAGATCGCGAAGATCACCCGCGACCAGGTGCGCGAGATCGCCACCACCAAGATGCCCGACCTCAACGCCAACAACATGGACGCCGCCGAGAAGATCATCGCCGGCACCGCGCGCTCCATGGGCGTCACCGTCGAGGGCTGAACCAGCCATAAGTCGGAGCGCCCTCGGGGCGCCCCGCCGTGGAAGGGCCGGGCGCTGGCCCGCACCACGACTCCATCCCCGCCGTGCCCTGGCGCACGGTGCAACTGTCAGGAGCAGTAGTGAAGCGCAGCAAGAACCTCCGCGAGGCGGACGCCAAGGTCGACAAGTCGCGCCAGTACGCGCCGCTCGAGGCCGTCCGGCTCGCCAGGGAGACCTCCACCAAGAAGTTCGACGCGACCGTCGAGGTCGCCCTGCGCCTGGGCGTCGACCCGCGCAAGGCCGACCAGATGGTCCGCGGCACCGTGAACCTGCCGCACGGCACCGGCAAGACGGCCCGGGTCCTGGTCTTCGCGACCGGTGACCGTGCTGCGGCCGCGGAGGCTGCGGGCGCCGACATCGTCGGCTCCGACGAACTCATCGAGGAGGTCGCGGGCGGCCGCCTCGACTTCGACGCCGTCGTCGCCACCCCGGACCTCATGGGCAAGGTCGGCCGCCTCGGCCGCGTGCTCGGTCCGCGTGGCCTGATGCCGAACCCGAAGACCGGCACCGTCACCCCCGACGTCGCCAAGGCCGTCACCGAGATCAAGGGCGGCAAGATCGAGTTCCGCGTCGACAAGCACTCCAACCTCCACTTCATCGTGGGCAAGGCGTCCTTCTCCGACGACCAGCTCGTCGAGAACTACGCCGCGGCGCTGGAGGAGGTCACCCGCCTGAAGCCGGCGGCGGCCAAGGGCCGTTACATCCGCAAGGCGACGATCACCACGACCATGGGCCCCGGTGTCCCGGTCGACCCCAACCGCACCCGCAACCTCCTCGCCGAGGAGGACCCGGCCGCGGTCTGAACCGACGTCCCGTCGCGGCGCCTTCGGGCGCCGCGGCGTCGGTCGCAGGGGCCCGCACGCGCGGAG
>NZ_AJTQ01000299.1 GCF_000262345.1 Streptomyces xiaopingdaonensis
GCCTTGCTCCAGGGGCGGTCGGAGCCGGCGTCCGGGACGGCAGGGGGCGGATTTGCCGCTTCGCACCCGGCTCGCGTAATCTCGGCACGAAGCCAAAGACCGCTGGTCGCTGTCGCACTCATCGTGGGGTGCGGTGGCCGAAGGACCCGCACACCGCGGGCGGCCCGCGCAGGTGACTGAGGAAGAAAGCTCCCGGGACGCCCCGCGTCCGCGGTCGAGCCCGACGCCCCATGCACCTGTGCTGGGGCGCTTGTTGTGTCCGAGCCCCTTCCGAGCGGTCCTCATCACCCGGAAGGAGGCCGAGGCTCATGGCGAGGGACCAGGTCGCACCCGACAAGATCGACGCTGTCGCTGAGATGACGGACAAGTTCCGGAACTCCAGCGCCACCGTGGTCACCGCGTACACCGGACTCTCCGTGGCACAGCTCCAGGAGCTGCGCCGTTCTCTCGGTGACAACACTCAGTACCGTGTGGTGAAGAACACGCTGACCAAGATTGCGGCCAACGAGGCCGGGATCACTGAGCTCGACGAGTTCTTCGTCGGCTCGTCGGCTGTCGCCTTCGTGACCGGTGACCCGGTCGAGGCAGCCAAGGGTCTCCGTGACTTCGCCAAGACCAACCCTGCCCTGGTCATCAAGGGCGGCATCGTCGACGGCGCGCAGTACAGCGCCGACGACCTCAAGAAGCTCGCGGACGTCGAGTCGCGCGAGGTGCTGCTCTCCAAGCTGGCCGGCGGCATGAAGGCGTCCATGGCCAAGGCCGCGGCGACCTTCGAGGCCCCGCTGACGAAGTTCGTGCGCACCGCGGACGCCCTTCGCAGCAAGGTCGACGAGCAGGGCGGTGCCGATACTCCGGCTCCCGCCGAGGCCGAGTAACCAGGGGTTCGCCCCCGCGTACCCGGTCGCAGCGGGCCCGTAAGCCCGCCGAAATGTTCATCCGGCACCAGCCGAATTAGTGGAAGGACCGCCACCATGGCGAAGCTCAGCCAGGACGAGCTGCTCGAGCAGTTCAGCGACATGACCCTCATCGAGCTCTCCGAGTTCGTGAAGGCGTTCGAGGAGAAGTTCGACGTCGAGGCCGCCGCCCCGGCCGCCGCCGTTGTCGCCGCCCCGGCCGCCGGCGGCGAGGGCGCTGCCGACGCCGAGGCCGAGCAGGACGAGTTCGACGTCGTCCTCGCCGGCGCCGGCGACAAGAAGATCCAGGTCATCAAGGTCGTGCGGGAGCTGACCTCGCTCGGTCTCAAGGAGGCCAAGGAGCTGGTCGACAACACCCCGAAGCCGGTCCTGGAGAAGGTCGCCAAGGACGCCGCCGACAAGGCCAAGGAGGCCCTCGAGGGCGCCGGCGCCTCGGTCGAGGTCAAGTGACCAGGTTTCTCCCGGCACTTCGGTGATCTCTCGCCCGCACCGCGTGCGATTGGTCACCAGACAGGGGCGATCACCCGGAAGGGTGGTCGCCCTTCGTCGTGCTGTCGCTGGTTGCGATGAACCTCGTCCCGAGCGGGGTAAGGTGATCATCGCTGGACCAGGGGGCCTTGACGTACGGGCACGCAGCGCGCAATTCTCTGGACGCAACGTCGCACCCACCGCCGTTCCCGAGCACCGCACATCGATCGCCGATCGGATGCATGGATCGAGGATGGAGCGGGAAGTGTTGCGGCAAGCACATCCGCCCCGGCGAACCGAGGCCGCCGGAGCGGTAGCAGTACGGCAGCAGCACCCAGCAAGCAGAAACGAAGAGAAGAACCCCTCCCGGAGGAGCGATTGCCACCCGTCGGAGGCGAAGACCGGGGCCCCGCGGGGAGCCCGGAAATCTGCTCTGGACATCAGTGGGCCTTGTGGCTACACTGACCCTTTGCGCTGCCATATAGCTGCTCCCTGCCCGTCACCAGGGGCACAGGTATGCGTGTAGAGAGTCCGAGCCCTCGGAAGGACCCCCTCTTGGCCGCCTCGCGCACTGCCTCGACTGCCAACTCGAACAACGGCGCCAGCACCGCCCCGCTGCGCATCTCTTTTGCAAAGATCAGGGAACCTCTTGAGGTCCCCAACCTCCTCGCGCTCCAGACCGAGAGCTTCGACTGGCTCCTCGGCAACGACGCGTGGAAGGGTCGCGTCGAGGCCGCGCTGGACAGCGGACAGGACGTCCCCACCAAGTCCGGTCTGGAGGAGATCTTCGAGGAGATCTCCCCGATCGAGGACTTCTCCGGGTCGATGTCGCTGACGTTCCGCGACCACCGCTTCGAGCCCCCGAAGAACTCCATCGACGAGTGCAAGGAGCGCGACTTCACCTACGCCGCGCCGCTCTTCGTCACCGCCGAGTTCACCAACAACGAGACCGGTGAGATCAAGTCCCAGACGGTCTTCATGGGCGACTTCCCGCTCATGACCGACAAGGGCACCTTCGTCATCAACGGCACCGAGCGCGTCGTCGTCACGCAGCTCGTGCGGTCGCCCGGTGCCTACTTCGACAGCTCCATCGACAAGACGTCCGACAAGGACATCTACTCCGCCAAGATCATCCCGTCCCGGGGCGCCTGGCTGGAGATGGAGGTCGACAAGCGCGACATGGTCGGCGTCCGCATCGACCGGAAGCGCAAGCAGTCCGTCACCGTGCTGCTCAAGGCGCTCGGGTGGACGAACGAGCAGATCCTCGAGGAGTTCGGCCAGTACGAGTCGATGCGCGCGACCCTGGAGAAGGACCACACCCAGGGCCAGGACGACGCGCTCCTCGACATCTACCGCAAGCTGCGTCCGGGCGAGCCCCCGACGCGTGAGGCCGCGCAGACGCTCCTGGAGAACCTCTACTTCAACCCGAAGCGCTACGACCTCGCCAAGGTCGGCCGGTACAAGATCAACAAGAAGCTCGGCGGCCAGGAGCCGCTGGACTCCGGCGTGCTCACCACGGCGGACATCATCGCCACGATCAAGTACCTGGTGAAGCTGCACGCGGGCGAGACCGAGACGACCTCGGCCGAGGGCGACGAGATCGTCATCGAGACCGACGACATCGACCACTTCGGCAACCGCCGCCTGCGCAACGTCGGCGAGCTGATCCAGAACCAGGTGCGCACCGGGCTCGCGCGCATGGAGCGCGTGGTCCGCGAGCGGATGACGACGCAGGACGTCGAGGCGATCACGCCGCAGACGCTGATCAACATCCGGCCGGTCGTCGCCTCCATCAAGGAGTTCTTCGGCACCAGCCAGCTCTCCCAGTTCATGGACCAGACGAACCCGATCTCGGGCCTCACCCACAAGCGCCGCCTCAACGCGCTCGGCCCCGGCGGCCTGAGCCGTGAGCGGGCCGGCTTCGAGGTCCGCGACGTGCACCCGTCGCACTACGGCCGGATGTGCCCGATCGAGACGCCGGAAGGCCCGAACATCGGCCTCATCGGTTCGCTCGCCTCCTACGGCCGGGTCAACGCCTTCGGCTTCGTCGAGACGCCGTACCGCAAGGTCGTGGACGGCTTCGTCACCGACGAGGTCCACTACCTCACCGCGGACGAGGAGGACCGCTTCGTCATCGCGCAGGCGAACGCCCCCCTCAACGACGAGCAGCGGTTCGCCGAGGAGCGGGTGCTGGTCCGCCGCCGCGGCGGCGAGGTCGACCTCATCCCGGGCGACGACGTGGACTACATGGACGTCTCGCCGCGGCAGATGGTGTCCGTGGCGACGGCCATGATCCCGTTCCTCGAGCACGACGACGCCAACCGCGCCCTCATGGGCTCGAACATGATGCGGCAGGCGGTCCCGCTGATCAAGGCGGAGTCCCCGCTCGTCGGCACCGGCATGGAGTACCGCTGCGCGGTCGACGCCGGCGACGTCATCAAGGCCGAGAAGGAGGGTGTCGTCCAGGAGGTCTCGGCCGACTACGTCACCGTGGCCAACGACGACGGCACGTACACCACCTACCGCATCGCCAAGTTCACCCGCTCCAACCAGGGCACCTCCTTCAACCAGAAGGTGCTCGTGGACGAGGGCACCCGCGTCGTGGTCGGCCAGGTCCTCGCGGACGGCCCCTCCACCGACGAGGGCGAGATGGCGCTCGGCAAGAACCTCCTCGTCGCCTTCATGCCGTGGGAGGGCTACAACTACGAGGACGCGATCATCCTCAGCCAGCGGCTCGTCCAGGACGACGTCCTCTCCTCGATCCACATCGAGGAGCACGAGGTCGACGCCCGGGACACCAAGCTCGGCCCCGAGGAGATCACCCGGGACATCCCGAACGTCTCCGAAGAGGTCCTCGCCGACCTCGACGAGCGCGGCATCATCCGGATCGGCGCCGAGGTCGAGGCGGGCGACATCCTCGTCGGCAAGGTCACCCCGAAGGGTGAGACCGAGCTGACCCCCGAGGAGCGTCTGCTCCGCGCGATCTTCGGTGAGAAGGCCCGCGAGGTGCGCGACACCTCCCTCAAGGTGCCGCACGGCGAGACCGGCAAGGTCATCGGCGTCCGCGTCTTCGACCGCGAGGAGGGCGACGAACTCCCGCCCGGCGTCAACCAGTTGGTGCGGGTCTACGTCGCGCAGAAGCGCAAGATCACCGACGGTGACAAGCTCGCGGGACGGCACGGCAACAAGGGCGTCATCTCGAAGATCCTGCCCGTCGAGGACATGCCGTTCCTCGAGGACGGCACCCCCGTCGACGTCATCCTCAACCCGCTCGGCGTCCCCTCCCGGATGAACCCGGGACAGGTCCTCGAGGTCCACCTCGGGTGGCTCGCCTCGCAGGGCTGGAAGGTCGAGGGCTCCGAGGAGTGGATGGAGCGGCTGAAGGCGATCGGCGCCGACGACGTCGACCCTGGTACCAACGTCGCGACCCCGGTCTTCGACGGTGCCCGGCAGGACGAGATCGGCGGCCTCTTCGACTCGACGGTCCCCAACCGCGACGGGGAGCGCATGGTCCAGTCGTCCGGCAAGGCGCGGCTCTTCGACGGCCGTTCCGGCGAGCCGTTCCCGGACCCGATCTCCGTCGGCTACATGTACATCCTCAAGCTGCACCACCTGGTCGACGACAAGCTGCACGCCCGCTCGACCGGTCCGTACTCGATGATCACCCAGCAGCCGCTGGGCGGTAAGGCGCAGTTCGGTGGCCAGCGCTTCGGTGAGATGGAGGTGTGGGCCCTGGAGGCGTACGGCGCCGCGTACGCGCTGCAGGAGCTGCTCACCATCAAGTCCGACGACGTCACCGGACGTGTGAAGGTCTACGAGGCCATCGTCAAGGGCGAGAACATCCCCGAGCCGGGTATCCCCGAGTCCTTCAAGGTGCTCATCAAGGAGATGCAGTCGCTCTGCCTCAACGTCGAGGTGCTGTCCTCCGACGGTATGTCGATCGAGATGCGCGACACCGACGAGGACGTCTTCCGCGCGGCGGAGGAACTCGGAATCGACCTGTCCCGGCGGGAGCCGAGCAGCGTCGAAGAGGTCTGACGGGTCGCCGGGCTCCCTGCCAGGGAGTCCGGCCCTCCCCCTCGGCCCCTAGGGGGCCCGGGTGGCATTCCCGCCCGGACCCCGTTCAGACCATCGAAGTGCCCGGACTCGCCACGGCGAGTGGGCCACCAACCTGAGAGGGATTGACGAGAGTGCTCGACGTCAACTTCTTCGACGAACTGCGAATCGGCCTTGCCACCGCTGACGACATCCGCCAGTGGTCGCACGGCGAGGTCAAGAAGCCCGAGACCATCAACTACCGCACCCTGAAGCCCGAGAAGGACGGCCTCTTCTGCGAGAAGATCTTCGGCCCCACCCGGGACTGGGAGTGCTACTGCGGCAAGTACAAGCGCGTCCGCTTCAAGGGCATCATCTGTGAGCGGTGCGGTGTCGAGGTGACCCGCGCCAAGGTGCGCCGTGAGCGGATGGGCCACATCGAGCTGGCCGCACCCGTCACCCACATCTGGTACTTCAAAGGCGTGCCCTCGCGCCTCGGGTACCTCCTCGACCTGGCGCCGAAGGACCTGGAGAAGGTCATCTACTTCGCGGCGTACATGATCACGTACGTCGACGAGGAGCGCCGTACGCGCGACCTGCCCTCCTTGGAGGCGCACGTCGGCGTCGAGCGTCAGCAGATCGAGCAGCGCCGCGACGCGGACCTCGAGGCCCGCGCCAAGAAGCAGGAGAGCGACCTCGCCGATCTGGAGTCCGAGGGCGCCAAGGCCGACGTGCGCCGCAAGGTGCGCGAGGGCGCCGAGCGCGAGATGAAGCAGATCCGCGACCGCGCGCAGCGCGAGATCGACCGCCTCGACGAGGTGTGGAACCGCTTCAAGAGCCTCAAGGTCCAGGACCTCGAGGGCGACGAGCTGCTCTACCGCGAGCTGCGCGACCGCTTCGGCACCTACTTCGACGGTTCGATGGGTGCCGCCGCGCTGCAGAAGCGGCTGGAGACCTTCGACCTCGACGAGGAGGCCGAGCGGCTGCGCGAGGTCATCCGCACCGGCAAAGGCCAGAAGAAGACCCGTGCGCTGAAGCGCCTCAAGGTCGTCTCCGCCTTCCTGCAGACGAGCAACAGCCCCAAGGGCATGGTGCTCGACTGCGTCCCGGTGATCCCGCCGGACCTGCGCCCGATGGTCCAGCTCGACGGCGGCCGCTTCGCCACGTCGGACCTGAACGACCTCTACCGCCGCGTCATCAACCGCAACAACCGCCTGAAGCGTCTGCTCGACCTCGGTGCGCCCGAGATCATCGTCAACAACGAGAAGCGGATGCTCCAGGAGGCCGTCGACGCGCTCTTCGACAACGGCCGCCGCGGCCGCCCGGTGACGGGCCCCGGCAACCGTCCGTTGAAGTCGCTCTCCGACATGCTCAAGGGCAAGCAGGGCCGGTTCCGTCAGAACCTGCTCGGCAAGCGCGTCGACTACTCCGCGCGTTCGGTCATCGTCGTCGGCCCGCAGCTCAAGCTGCACCAGTGCGGCCTGCCGAAGGCGATGGCGCTGGAGCTCTTCAAGCCGTTCGTGATGAAGCGCCTGGTGGATCTCAACCACGCGCAGAACATCAAGTCGGCGAAGAGGATGGTCGAGCGCGGCCGGACGGTCGTCTACGACGTCCTGGAAGAGGTCATCGCGGAGCACCCGGTGCTGCTCAACCGCGCACCGACCCTGCACCGCCTCGGCATCCAGGCGTTCGAGCCGCAGCTCGTCGAGGGCAAGGCCATTCAGATCCACCCGCTCGTCTGCACCGCGTTCAACGCGGACTTCGACGGTGACCAGATGGCCGTCCACCTGCCGCTCTCCGCGGAGGCGCAGGCCGAGGCGCGCATCCTGATGCTCTCCTCGAACAACATCCTCAAGCCGGCCGACGGCCGCCCCGTCACCATGCCGACGCAGGACATGGTCCTGGGCCTGTTCTTCCTCACCACCGACGAGGAGCAGCGCACGACCATGGGCGACGAGCGGTCGTTCAACAGCACCGCCGAAGCGATCATGGCGTTCGACGCGGGGGAGCTCTCCCTCCAGGCCAAGGTGGACATCCGCTTCCCCGCGGGCACCACCCCGCCGCTCGGCTGGACTCCGCCGGCGCCGGAGGAGGGCGAGCCCGAGTGGCAGCCCGGGGACAGCTTCCGGCTCCGCACGACGCTGGGTCGGGCGCTCTTCAACGAGCTGCTGCCGGAGGAGTACCCGTACGTCGAGTACACCGTCGGGAAGAGGCAGCTCTCGCAGATCGTCAACGACCTCGCCGAGCGGTACCCGAAGGTCGTCGTCGCCGCTGCCCTGGACAACCTCAAGTCGGCCGGTTACTTCTGGGCGACCCGCTCCGGCGTCACCATCGCGATCTCCGACGTCGTCCTCCCCGAGGCGAAGAGCGAGATCATCGAGGGTTACGAGAAGCAGGACGAGAAGGTCCAGAAGCAGTACGAGCGCGGTCTGATCACCAAGGACGAGCGCACGCAGGAGCTCATCGCCATCTGGACCAAGGCGACCAACGAGGTCTCCGAGGCGATGAACGAGAACTTCCCGAAGACGAACCCGATCTTCATGATGGTGGACTCGGGCGCCCGAGGGAACATGATGCAGATGCGGCAGATCGCGGGGATGCGCGGTCTCGTCTCCAACGCCAAGAACGAGACGATCCCGCGTCCCATCAAGGCGTCGTTCCGCGAGGGCCTCTCCGTGCTGGAGTACTTCATCTCCACGCACGGTGCCCGCAAGGGCCTCGCCGACACCGCGCTGCGTACCGCCGACTCCGGGTACCTGACGCGTCGTCTGGTCGACGTCTCGCAGGACGTGATCATCCGCGAGGAGGACTGCGGCACCGAGCGCGGCCTCAAGCTGTCGATCGCCTCCCGGGGCGCCGACGGTGTGCTCCGCAAGGCGGAGGACGTCGAGACGAGCGTGTACGCGCGGTGCCTCGCCGAGGAGATCGTCGCGGACGGGAAGGTGCTGGCCCCGGCCGGTACGGACCTGGGCGACGTCCTCATCGACGAGCTGGTGCGGCACGGCATCGAGACGGTCAAGACCCGTTCGATCCTCACCTGCGAGTCCGCCGTCGGCACCTGCGCGATGTGCTACGGCCGTTCGCTGGCGACGGGCAAGCTCGTCGACATCGGCGAGGCCGTCGGCATCATCGCCGCCCAGTCGATCGGTGAGCCCGGCACCCAGCTGACGATGCGCACCTTCCACACCGGCGGTGTGGCGGGCGACGACATCACGCAGGGTCTGCCGCGTGTGGTCGAGCTCTTCGAGGCCCGCACCCCGAAGGGCGTCGCGCCGATCTCCGAGTCGGCCGGCCGGGCGCGGATCGAGGAGACGGAGAAGACCAAGAAGGTCGTCGTCACGCCGGACGACGGGTCGGACGAGACCTCGTACGCGGTCTCCAAGCGTGCCCGTCTGACGGTCGGCGACGGGGACCACGTCGCGGTGGGCCAGAAGCTCACCGTCGGTACGGAGAACCCGCACGACGTGCTCCGCATCCTCGGCCAGCGGGCCGTGCAGGTGCACCTCGTGGGCGAGGTCCAGAAGGTCTACAACTCGCAGGGCGTCTCGATCCACGACAAGCACATCGAGATCATCATCCGGCAGATGCTCCGCCGCGTGACGATCATCGAGTCCGGCGACGCCGAGCTGCTTCCGGGCGAGCTCGTCGAGCGGACCAAGTTCGAGGGCGAGAACCGCCGCGTGGTGGCGGAGGGCGGTCACCCGGCCTCCGGCCGTCCGCAGCTCATGGGCATCACCAAGGCCTCGCTCGCCACCGAGTCGTGGCTGTCGGCGGCGTCCTTCCAGGAGACGACGAGGGTCCTCACCGACGCGGCGATCAACGCCAAGTCGGACTCCCTCATCGGTCTCAAGGAGAACGTCATCATCGGTAAGCTCATCCCGGCCGGTACGGGTCTCTCCCGCTACCGCAACATCCGGGTCGAGCCCACCGAGGAGGCGAAGGCCGCGATGTACTCGGCCGTCGGTTACGACGACATCGACTACTCGCCCTTCGGCACCGGCTCGGGACAGGCGGTTCCGCTGGAGGACTACGACTACGGTCCCTACAACGCCTGAGCCTCGGCTCCGAGCAAGCGCCCGTGGGCGGTCACCCGATGAGGGGGCCGCCCACGGGCGTCGTCGGGGCTGCGCCTTCCGCGGCGGGACGGGGCGGGGCGCCGGCGCTCGATGAGTTATGGGTCTCAGGCATCTGTTTTGACCCTCGCGAGCGTGCTAGGTACGATCAGACCTTGTGCCTGGGGTGTCCCCTGCGCTTGTGCATCTGCCGCTCGGCGGTAGTCGATCCGCGTAGCCGGTGACACCGGGATCTGCACGCTTCTCATCCCAGAGGAGTTCCCCGTCGTAAGACGGGAGCCTGCGATCTTCGACACGCCCGACTTCGTGGGTCGGGACGGTGGCCCAGGTTAGCTTTACCGAGACTGGCACACAGAAACCGGAGAAACGGTGCCTACGATCCAGCAGCTGGTCCGCAAGGGCCGGCAGGACAAGGTCGAGAAGAACACGACGCCCGCACTGGAGGGTTCGCCCCAGCGCCGCGGCGTCTGCACGCGTGTGTTCACGACCACCCCGAAGAAGCCGAACTCGGCCCTGCGCAAGGTCGCTCGTGTGCGACTCACCAGTGGGATCGAGGTCACTGCCTACATTCCGGGTGAGGGCCACAACCTCCAGGAGCACTCGATCGTGCTCGTGCGTGGTGGCCGCGTGAAGGACCTGCCGGGTGTTCGTTACAAGATCATCCGCGGCTCCCTCGACACGCAGGGCGTCAAGAACCGCAAGCAGGCTCGCAGCCGCTACGGCGCCAAGAAGGAGAAGTAAGAATGCCTCGTAAGGGCCCCGCCCCGAAGCGACCGGTGATCATCGACCCGGTCTACGGTTCTCCTCTGGTGACCTCCCTCATCAACAAGGTGCTGCTCAACGGCAAGCGCTCCACCGCCGAGCGCATCGTCTACGGCGCCATGGAGGGGCTGCGCGACAAGACCGGCAACGACCCGGTGATCACGCTGAAGCGTGCGCTGGAGAACGTGAAGCCGACCCTGGAGGTCCGCTCCCGCCGTGTCGGTGGCGCCACCTACCAGGTGCCGATCGAGGTCCGCCCCGGTCGGTCGTCGACGCTGGCGCTGCGCTGGATCGTGGGCTACTCCCGCGCCCGGCGCGAGAAGACCATGACCGAGCGTCTGATGAACGAGCTGCTCGACGCCTCCAACGGCCTCGGCGCAGCCGTGAAGAAGCGCGAGGACACCCACAAGATGGCCGAGTCCAACAAGGCCTTCGCGCACTACCGCTGGTAGTCGCAGACCCCATCGAGACCGAGAGAAGACTGAAGCCTCATGGCTACCACTTCACTTGACCTGGCCAAGGTCCGCAACATCGGGATCATGGCCCACATCGACGCGGGCAAGACGACCACCACCGAGCGGATCCTCTTCTACACCGGTCGCAGCTACAAGATCGGTGAAGTCCACGACGGCGCTGCCACGATGGACTGGATGGCCCAGGAGCAGGAGCGCGGCATCACGATCACGTCTGCCGCGACGACCGCGCACTGGCCGCTCAACGACGTCGACTACACCATCAACATCATCGACACCCCGGGGCACGTCGACTTCACCGTCGAGGTGGAGCGCGCGCTCCGTGTGCTCGACGGTGCGGTGACGGTGTTCGACGGTGTGGCCGGCGTCGAGCCGCAGTCGGAGACCGTCTGGCAGCAGGCGGACCGCTACGGCGTCCCGCGCATCTGCTTCGTCAACAAGCTCGACCGGACCGGTGCCGAGTTCCACCGCTGCGTCGACATGATCGTCAACCGCCTCGGCGCGGTGCCGCTGGTCATGCAGCTCCCGATCGGCACCGAGTCGGACTTCAGGGGCGTCATCGACCTGGTCTCCATGAAGGCCATGGTCTGGTCGCCCGAGGCGAAGCTGGGCGAGATGTACGACACCGTCGACATCCCGGCCACGCACGCCGAGGCCGCCGACGAGTGGCGGGGCAAGCTCCTCGAGGCCGTCGCGGAGAACGACGAGGAGATGATGGAGCTCTACCTCGAGGGCCAGGAGCCCACCGAGGAGCAGCTCCGCACGGCGATCCGCCGGGTCACCCTCGCCTCCACGGGGGCCGAGGGCACGACGACGGTCACGCCCGTCTTCTGCGGGACCGCCTTCAAGAACAAGGGCGTTCAGCCGCTGCTCGACGCGATCGCGCGGTACCTTCCGTCGCCGATGGACGTCGAGGCGATCGAGGGCCACTCGGTGAAGGACTCCGAAGAGGTCCTCGTCCGCAGGCCGTCGGAGAGCGAGCCGATGTCGGCGCTCGCCTTCAAGATCGCGAGCGACCCGCACCTCGGCAAGCTCACCTTCATCCGCGTCTACTCCGGGCGGCTGGTCACCGGTACGCAGGTGATGAACGCGGTGAAGGGCAAGAAGGAGCGCATCGGCAAGATCTACCGGATGCACGCGAACAAGCGTGAGGAGATCGAATCGGTGGGTGCCGGCGACATCGTCGCCGTCATGGGTCTCAAGCAGACCACCACGGGTGAGACCCTCTGCGACTCGTCGAACCCGGTGATCCTGGAGTCGATGGAGTTCCCGGCCCCGGTCATCGAGGTCGCGATCGAGCCGAAGTCCAAGGGCGACCAGGAGAAGCTGGGCGTCGCGATCCAGCGGCTGGCCGAGGAGGACCCGTCCTTCCAGGTCAAGACCGACGAGGACACCGGCCAGACCATCATCTCCGGTATGGGCGAGCTCCATCTCGACGTCCTTGTCGACCGCATGAAGCGGGAGTTCAAGGTCGAGGCGAACGTCGGTAAGCCGCAGGTGGCCTACCGCGAGACGCTTCGCAAGAAGGTCGAGAACGTCGACTACACCCACAAGAAGCAGACCGGTGGCTCCGGTCAGTTCGCGAAGGTGCAGATCGACGTCGAGCCGCTCGAGGGCGACGGCTACGAGTTCGTCAACCAGGTGACCGGTGGCCGCATCCCGCGGGAGTACATCCCGTCCGTGGACGCCGGCTGCCAGGACGCCATGGAGTTCGGCGTGCTCGCCGGGTACCCGCTCACCGGCGTCCGCGTGACGCTGCAGGACGGTCAGTACCACGATGTCGACTCCTCGGAGATGGCCTTCAAGATCGCCGGTTCGATGGCGTTCAAGGAGGCCGCGCGGAGGGCCAGCCCGGCCATCCTCGAGCCGATGATGGCGGTCGACGTCACCACGCCCGAGGAGTACATGGGCGATGTGATCGGTGACATCAACTCCCGCCGCGGCCAGGTCTCGGCGATGGAGGACCGGGGGGTGGCGAAGCTCGTCAAGGGCCTCGTCCCGCTCTCCGAGATGTTCGGTTACGTCGGTGACCTGCGTAGCAAGACCTCAGGTCGCGCGAGTTACACCATGCAGTTCGACTCCTACGCCGAGGTTCCGAAGAGCGTCGCCGAGGAGATCATCGCGAAGGCCAAGGGCGAGTAGCACCTGTTGCTCACCCTTTAGGCTGGAGCAAGGCATTCGGGGCACTCCGGTACATCACGCCCGTCGTGGTGTACCGGCGTCCCGGCGCCGGCCCACCAGAGCGAATCGGTCATGGGCGTCCCCATCGGGGTCCTGACCGCTTCGAAAGACCACCTGAACCCCTCCGCAGAGTGTGGAGGGTGTACAGCACCAGTCCACAGGAGGACCCCAGTGGCGAAGGCGAAGTTCGAGCGGACTAAGCCGCACGTCAACATCGGCACCATCGGTCACATCGACCACGGCAAGACCACTCTTACCGCGGCGATTACCAAGGTGCTGCACGACGCGTACCCCGACCTCAACCAGGCTTCGGCGTTCGAGAACATCGACAAGGCGCCGGAAGAGCGCCAGCGCGGTATCACGATCTCCATCGCGCACGTCGAGTACCAGACGGAGAACCGTCACTACGCCCACGTCGACTGCCCGGGTCACGCGGACTACATCAAGAACATGATCACCGGTGCCGCCCAGATGGACGGTGCCATCCTCGTGGTCGCCGCCACCGACGGCCCGATGCCGCAGACCAAGGAGCACGTGCTCCTGGCGCGTCAGTCCAACGTGCCGTACATCGTCGTCGCCCTGAACAAGGCCGACATGGTGGACGACGAGGAGATCATGGAGCTCGTCGAGCTCGAGGTCCGTGAGCTGCTCTCCGAGTACGAGTACCCGGGCGACGAGCTGCCGGTCATCAAGGTCTCGGCTCTCAAGGCCCTCGAGGGTGACAAGGACGCGGCCGACGGCATCCTCAAGCTGATGGACGCCGTCGACAACTCCATCCCGGCGCCGGAGCGTGACACCGACAAGCCGTTCCTGATGCCGATCGAGGACGTCTTCACGATCACCGGTCGCGGCACCGTCGTCACCGGTCGTATCGAGCGCGGCTCGCTGAAGGTGAACGAGAGCGTCGACATCATCGGTATCAAGGAAAACAAGACCTCGACGACGGTCACCGGTATCGAGATGTTCCGCAAGCTGCTCGACGAGGGCCAGGCCGGTGAGAACGTCGGCCTCCTGCTCCGCGGCATCAAGCGCGAGGACGTCGAGCGCGGCCAGGTCATCATCAAGCCGGGCTCGGTCACCCCGCACACGGAGTTCGAGGCGACGGCCTACATCCTGTCGAAGGACGAGGGCGGCAGGCACACCCCGTTCTTCAACAACTACCGGCCGCAGTTCTACTTCCGCACCACCGACGTGACCGGTGTGGTGACCCTTCCCGAGGGCACCGAGATGGTCATGCCCGGTGACAACGCCACCATGTCCGTCCAGCTCATCCAGCCGGTCGCCATGGAGGAGGGCCTGCGGTTCACCATCCGCGAGGGTGGTCGCACCGTGGGCGCGGGTCAGGTCACCAAGATCAACAAGTGACCTTGCACGGCTAGCGCCTTCCGTCTCGGCGTTCTGCGCGCTTCGACGGCAAGAGGGCTCGTACGGTTTCGGCCGTACGAGCCCTCTTTCGTGCCTGGGAGCCCGCTCGCGGTGCCGGCGCGTGGTTCATGCCACGCGGTGGGCGACTCAGGCTCCGGCCCGGAGATGCGGTTCAGGCTCCGGCCTGGAGGTAGGGGCCAGGGCCCTTCAGAGTGCGGTGGATGGGGGCCGTCGCCGTGTGGCGCAGGCCGGGCAGGGCAGCCACCTTCTCGGTGAGGTAGCGGTAGAACAGCTCGGCCGTCGGGGCTCCGACGGAGGTGTAGAGGTTGGTCGTGCCGGTGACGGCGCCGGCGAACGACACTTCGGGATGCGCGGCGAGCGCGGCGCCCGCCTCCGCGAACCGGGATGGGTCGATCTCCAGCCACAGTGCGGAGCGGAAGCTCCGGTGCAGCACGTCCGGGTGGTACTCGATGTCGAAGTACAGGGCGCCGGCGGCCCGTAGTTCGGCGATGCGGCGGCGCACGGTCGACGCCGACAGCCCTGTCGCCGCGGCCAGCTCGCCGGGCGCCGCTCTGCCGTCCCGGGCCAGCAGGTCGAGCAGGTGCCGGTCGGCGTCGGTCAGCGTCACCGGTTCGGTGCCGTCCTCGTCCCGCTCCTGCGGGCCGAGGACAGGTGGGGCGAGTGCTGCGGCCTGTGCGGCCGTCAGCGGCCCCGACTTATTGATCGGACCGAGGTCATGGCCGAAGAAGACGTGCAGGAGACAGTGCGCCGTCACGTCCACCACCTGCGGCGTACGCGGCAGCTTCTCCAGGAGCAGCGGCTTCCCGCGTCCCTGCGCGGGGGACCGTACGCAGCAGGTGAGCTCGGTGCCGCCGGAGCTGAGATTGACCCAGGTGGTGTCCGTACGCCGGGCCAGCGCCTGGCCGAGGGAGGCCGCGGCGTCCGGCGTGCACCGTACGCGGACGATCCAGCGGACCTCTCCCAGCCGTGAGGGGTTGGTCAGGCCGAGAACCCTGAGCCTGCCGGCCGAGCGCAGCCGTGACCAGCGGCGTGCGGCGGTCTGGTCGGACACCCCGAGGACATCGGCGATCTCCCGGAACGAGGCTCTCCCGTTGATCTGCAGCGCGTGCGTCAGCGCCATCTCCTCGTCCGACAGGTCGCGGCCGGCATCGTCCTGGGTGTCGAGATACGTCTTCATGGGATCCATGTTGTCGGATGCGCGCACGGAATACGTTCTGGCTCATGGATTCGCCTGAGCTGCCCGGAGACTTCTTCGCGGGGAACATCCGTGACGCCCTGCGTTCCGGCTCGCTTCCCGTCACCGACGCACCTCGCTCAGTCCGACCGAACGGAGAATCCGACATGCGCAAGTGGTGGCCCCTGACGGCTGTCTGCCTGGGCGCCTTCATGCTGCTGGTGGACGTGACCATCGTGAACGTGGCACTGCCCAGCATGGCCGACGACCTCGACGCGTCCTTCACCTCGCTCCAGTGGGTGGTCGACGCGTACGCCCTGGCACTCGCAGCTCTGCTCCTCGCCTCCGGTTCCCTGGCGGACCGCTTCGGTCACCGGCGGGTGTACGTCTACGGGCTGGGCCTGTTCGGTCTGGCTTCCCTCCTGTGCGGCCTGGCGCCAACTGTCGGGGTACTGATAGCTGCGCGGGTGGCACAGGGCGTCGGCGGTGCGGCCATGTTCGCCACGGCCCCCGCGCTGCTGCTCGCCTCGTACGCCGGACGCGACCGTGGCACCGCCTTCGGCGTATGGGGCGCGGTCAACGGCGCCGCCGCGGCGGCGGGACCGCTCGTCGGTGGTCTGCTCACCGAACACATGAGCTGGCCGATGATCTTCTGGGTCAACCTGCCGGTCGCCGCCGTCGCCGTCGCGATGACGCAGCGTGTGATCGGCCGGGACCGGGCGGCCGTAGCCGAGCCGTCCGGGCGCCAGGAGGGTCGGGGCCGGATCGACGTACCGGGCGCCGTGGCCTTCACCGTCGTCGCCGGCAGCCTCACCTACGGCCTCATACGGGGCGGCGAGGCGGGCTGGGCCTCGGTCGAGACACTGGCGACCTTTACTCTGACCGCCGTCGCGCTCGTCGCGTTCGTCACGATCGAGCACCGCACCGCGCAACGCGGGGGCACCCCGATGCTGGACCTGGCGGTGCTGCGCCGCCCCTCGTTCGCCGCGCTGATGAGCGGTGCGCTGCTCCTGCAGGGCGGTGCTTTCGGCTGCCTGGTGCTGGTCTCCCTGTGGCTCCAGTCTGTCCTGGGCCTCGGCCCCGTGGCTGCGGGCCTCGCGCTGACGCCGCTTGCCGCGGCCTCGTTCGTGGTGGCTGCGGCCGCGGGCCGGCACATCCAGCGGCTGGCGCCGCGCCTGCCGATCG
>NZ_AJTQ01000300.1 GCF_000262345.1 Streptomyces xiaopingdaonensis
GCATGCTGCTGCTGCGTGCGGGGATGACGGCGGATGCGGGGCGTGCCTCGCTCGCCGCCGGCCTCGTGGTCGCCGGGATCGGGGTCGGCCTGGCGACGCCGGTGCTCGTCTCGGCCGCGACCGCGACGGTGCCTCCGGAGCGGGCCGGTATGGCGGGCGGCGCGGTCAACACGTTCCGCCAGCTCGGGATGACCCTGGCCATCGCGGTCTTCGGCGCCGCCTTCACCAGCCGCGCGGCAACCGCGCTCGTCGGGTCCGGCACGGTTCCGGACCCCGGCCAGGGCGCCTCGGCACTCGCCGCCGGGCAGGCGCAGCGCATGATTGCGTCGGCGCCCGAGCAACACCGGGATGCCGCCGGCCAGTTGGTGCACCAGGCGTTCGCCGCGGGGCTCGACCGGGTGTTCCTGCTGTCGGCCCTTGCGGCTGCGCTCGGCGGGGTCCTCGTGCTCCTGCTGGTGCGGCCGTCACGGGAGGCGGGCGGGGGTACCGGTTCCGGCTCGGATGCGGGGTCCGGCACGGGCGCGGGTACGGAGTCGGGCTCCAGCACGGGTGCGGGCGCCGGTGCGATCGATGACGTTCCGGAGGTGGGGGTGGCGGGGCCTCGCGTACGCCTGTGAACGTGGCTCGTCCCCGGGCGGGCCCGAGTCTCAAGCGGGCAGGCGGGCCTGACCGTTCGGCCCCGTCGGCCCGTTGCGTCGGACCGGGCGCGAGCGGTGCGTGACGCAGAGGGACCGGAGTTCTGGCGATGCGGCGGGCACCGGCCGCGGGCGCTTGGGGGCGGACTCGGGGGCCGGGCGGCTACCCCTGCGGTCCGGGACGGTTAGGGGTGTCGGCGGCGGGGCCGGTGGGGGAAGCTGTGGGCGGCCGTCAGGGATCACGCGACAGGAGGGGGCTCTCTCGTGACCACCAGGGACGACGACGAGCTGTGGATACGGCGTTTCCACACGGCGCAGGAGAGCGCCGTCAGCTTGGTGTGCCTTCCGCACGCCGGGGGTTCTGCGGGTTCGTACTTTTCTCTCTCGCAGGAACTCGCTCCCTCGGTGGAGATGCTGGCCGTGCAGTACCCCGGGCGACAGGACCGGCGCTGGGAGCCGCCGGCCCGCAGCGTCGAGGAGTTGGCCGCCGGGGTGGCCGGTGCGTTGGGTGCCCGCGACCGGCCGGTGGTGCTTTTCGGGCACAGCATGGGAGGGGCGGTCGCCTTCGAACTCGCCCGCATTCTGGAGGACTCGGGAGGCGCCGCCCCGACCGCGCTCGTCGTCTCGGCGCGGCGTGCGCCGTCTCTGCCCAGGCCGGGGGCCGGGGAGCCCGGACCGGCCTCCGACGAGGAGATCAAGTCCTCGATGCGGCGGTTGGAGGGCACGGACGCCCGGCTGTTGGAGGACCCGGAGCTGCTGCGGTTCTTCCTGCCGGCCCTCCGCGCCGACTACATGGTCGCGGGCTCCTACCGAGGTCCGGCCGACGGGCAGGTGGCCTGCCCGATCACGGCACTCGTGGGCGACGCTGATCCGGAGACGACCCTCGACGACGCCCGGGCATGGGGACGGCACACGACCGGTGCGTTCGACATGCACGTCTACCCCGGCGGTCACTTCTTCATCGACTCGAACCTCCCCGCGGTGGTGAAAGCCCTCTCGGAAGCCTGTGGACGCTGAGCAGCGCGCGGCTCACACCTTCTCCATCGCCCCGTCGAAGGTCAGGCTCGCCGGAAGCTGGTTGCGGTGCTTGATCCGGAACTTCCGGTACACCTTCGTCAGGTGCTGCTCGACGGTGCTCACCGTGACGAACAGTTTCGCCGCCACCTCCCGGTTGGTGTGACCCCGGGCGGCGAGCGACGCGACGCGACGCTCCGCTTCGGTGAGCGACTCGTGGATGCGCTTCTCCCTCCCGCCGCAGGGGAAGGCCGGCCGCAGCGCTCTCGCCAGCTCCTGCGCGCCGCACTCCTGCGCCAGCCGCCACGCCCGGCGGACCACCTGCCGGGCCTCGGTGCCCATGCCGAGCTCCTGCTGGGACCGGCCGAGGTCGACGAGGATGCGTGCCGTGTTGTAGCTGTCGCCGCCGGCCTGGGACCTCTCCAACGCCCGCTCCAGAAGGGCGGTTCGATGGCTCGGAGGGCGAGTGGCGGCGAGGCAGCGGAGGGCGGCTCCGGCAGCCCTGGGGTGGCGCGGTTCGGAGAGTTCGACCTGTTCGTCGAGGAGGCGCACCGCGGGTGCGGGCTCGCGCAGCCCCAGCCAGGCTTCGGCCGCGCCGCTGCGCCATGGGAGGAAACCCGGCGAATCCAGGCGCCACGTCTGGAGTTGCTCCCCGCACGAGACGAAGCACGCCAGTGCTGCCTGGTGCTGCTGCCGCACGAGGTGGTGACAGCCGCGCGCGTACTGGTACTGCATCCCGAACCTGGTCTGGAGGGTGTTGTCGGGGAGCGGGCGGCTCAGCAGCTCTGCCGCCGCCTCGTGTTCACCGATGCAGGCGTGGGCTTCGACCAGGACGGCAAGCGGAAGCGCGAGCCCCGTGCCCCAGCCCTCCGCCGGGAAGCGGGCGAGGGCCGCGTACGCGTTGTCCTTGGCCGACGGCAGGTTGCCGTTGCGGAGCAGGACGAGGGCCTTGGTCGCCAGCAGCACGGCCTCGTGCGCGGGGGTCCGGTGCTGGGGCGACTGGCTGAGCAACTGGTCGCACCAGGAGCTGGCGAGGTCGAGCCGATCGACGTAGACGAGTGCGTGCAGGGCGGCAAGGGCCGGCTCCAAGTCGTTCCGGCCCGGGTGCACATACGGAAGGCCCTGCTCGGCTGCGGCGGTGACGTCTTCGGCGTCCCCGCCGGTGAGCGCGGAGTGCAGGGCTCGTTCCGCGATCAGGTGGGAGGATTCCGTCTCCGGCACCTGGCACGGTTCGTCCGTCATCCGGGGGCTGAGCGGTCCGCCCATCCTGCTCAGTGCGCCGGGGTACGTCGAGGCCAGGCTCAGCCAGGTGGCATGCAGCCGATCGGCGAACCGCGGATCGTCCCCCGGCTCCGGGACCCCGCCGCCGGTGATCTTGACGGCTTCGTCCTCCAGCCCGTGCCACAGGAGGCTCCGGATGAGGTCGAGTGCCGTGCTCGGTCGCAGCAGGCCGCGCTGTGCGGGCTCGGCGAGTTCGTGCATCTGGCGCGCCACGGACTTGGGGTCGATCTGCCAGTTGAGGCGGGCCACTTCGAACTTGCAGGCGAGCGCCTGGGCCTCGTCGGTGGTCGAGCGCCCGGCGAGTTGGAGGCAGCGCACCGCCGGAGCGATCTCGCCGTCGGCGAGGTGCTGCTCAGCGGCCGACCGCAGGAGCGGGGTCTCCCATTCCTCTCCCAGGGGGCCGCACTCCAGGAGCTGCGCCGCGACGGTCGCGCAGGGTGCGCCCTCTTCGTGGAGCAGCCGTGTCGCCCGCTGTTGCAGCGCCGCGTGGTCGAAGGCCGGGATGCTGCTGAGCACGGCGCTGCGCAGCGCGGGGTGCCGAAAGCGGGCGCCGTTGAGCAGACCCGCTTCCTCCAGGCCGTCGACTGTCCGCTCGGCTGTCTGCGGATCGATGTGCAGGAGGTCGGCGAGGAGAGCGGTACCGCCGTGCCCGTCGAGCACGGCGAGACCGCGCGCGACCCGGACGTACTCCGGACCGCTCCGGTGTACGCAGGCGAGCGCCGCCTGCTCGAACGCGTCCGAGACGACGAGCTCGCAGCTCTCCGGCTCAGCGCCCGCCTGGCTGGTGCTGTCCCGGATCAGGGCGTGCAGCAGCAGCGGGTTGCCGCCGCTGACGTCGAGGAACGGGTCGCGGAGGCGCTCGGCCGCCTCGTCGCCGAGCGCCTCGGAGAGGAGGCGGCCGGCTCCGGAGCGGGTGAGGGGCGCCAACCGCAGCCGCTTGCCGTGCGGGTGGTACTGCAACTCGCCCAGCAGCGCCTGGTTTCTGGCGCTGTGCGGGGTCTCGGTGGCCATCAGCGCTATCGGCATGGTCCGCAGACGGCGCACCAGGTAGAGCAGGCACTGAAGGGACGCGGCGTCCCCGTGCTGGACGTCGTCGACCGCCAGGAGCAGCGGCCCCTCCTCGGTGAGGGCCTGGGCCGCGCGGTGCACGAACCGGAGCGACTGCGGCGGTACCCGTACGTCACTGCCCAAGTCGGGGGAGAGGTCGGTCCTCGCCGTTTCGCCCGCGGACGTGCGCCCCTCCTCGGCTGTTTTCGCCGTGCCCGGGAAAAGCTGCTCGATGAGCGCGAAGGGGAATGAGTGCTCCATCGTGCTCGCGATGGCGTTGAGAACCCGGAATCCTTTTGTCGCCGCGTTCTCGCAGAGGGTGTGGAGTAATTCGGTCTTTCCAGTGGCCGTTCCGCCGCGCACGACAGCGAGTGTGCCTGTTCCTCTGGTGCTGTCCGTCAGCATCTCCATGAGCTGGGATACTTCGAGATCGCGGTCGACGAGCACTGGCGAATCCCCCTTTTCGCTCCGAGGAGGGTGTCCGGCCGTGTCCTTGACATGGCGTGGCCAAGCAGTCCGTAGTCCTCCCGCTTGGTAGCGTAGCAACGTCAAGTCCCTTACAGCCATAGGTATATTCCGGAGGAATGGAACGTATCGGGACTATGGGGAGGAACTTCTCACGGGGGCGGTTGTTTCGGCGTCTCGGTGTCCCGTGCCTCGCCGGCGGGCACGTCGGGCGGGCGGCGGGCTGCGGTCGACGCGACTGGTCCGCGCCGCGGGGCGTACGCCGGGGTGCTCCGCGTCGACGAGGGGCGCACTCGCAGGCCGGGGCTGCTGCCGCCGACTCCGTGCGCCGCGGGGCGCGCGCCTCGCGGCCGGTCCTCCGGCCGCTCCGCGCGGGTGCGGCGGTTTTTACCGGCTGTTGTTCTTTCGGATGCACAAAGAAAAGCGGAACGGTGCGTAGATTTTCCGCCGGTCGACATGCCGCCGCCGCGCGGCGGTTTCCTCCGGCGACGGGGCATGCGGTGACGCGCCGAGTCCCCAGGGGATGCCGTGGCGCGGGTCCGTGCGCCGATCGTTGCGTACGAGCGGTAATTCCGACGGTGGTGCGCGGTGCGGGGATTTTTGTTTCGGTCGGTGATCAGCGCGTGGCGGGGAGAGGCTGGATATGTCGACGAATTTTCGGTGCGGACCGCTGTCCTGGATCAGAACCACGAATATCGGGGAAAGCTTCGTCGATCCCTTCTCGGTGCACCTGTGGGCGGTCCCTCTGGAATCCTGGGCCGACGATCCGGACGCCATGTACGAGGCGCTCTCGCCGGCCGAGCGGAAGAGGGCCGACGCGTTCGTCTTCGACCGGCACAGAAGGCAGTACGTGATCAGCCATGTCTTCCTGCGCCGGGTGCTCGCCCGGTACTCGGGGACGCCGGAGCGCGAGCTCGCCTTCCGTACGGGCAGCCACGGCAAGCCGCGGCTGGCAAGTCGGACCGAGTCCGCGGGGCTGGAGTTCAACCTGTCGCACTGCGGGGAGCTCGCCCTGGTGGGGCTGGGGCGCCGGCCGCTAGGGGTCGACGTCGAGACAGTACGGGAGGGTCCCGACGCGGTAGGGGTCGCCGGGTACTTCCACCCTGCCGAGCGGCGGGTGCTGGACGCGCTGCCCCCGGACCGCCGGGCGGACGCCTTCTTCCGGGGGTGGACGCGGAAGGAGTCGGTGGTGAAGGCGATCGGGCGCGGGCTCTCCGTCCCGCTGAGCGCGTTCGAGGTGGAGTTGGAGGGCGACGAGCCCAGCGTGGCGCTGGCGCGGAGCGCGGAGTTCCCGGACGGGCCGGGGTGGCACGTCGTGCACCTGGAGCCGGTGCCAGGTGTCGTGGGGGCGCTGGCGGTGCCGTTCCGCCCGGAGTGCGTCGGCGCGTGGCTGCTGGACGGCTCCGTGCTGGGGTGAGGCCGCGCCAGCAGCCCTGCAGAGCCACGCTGTCGGCCCCTATGCGTCCCCTAGTCGGCGGCGAAGGCTAGGGGTGTTGGAGAGCTGTATGCCTCTGATCGAATGTCGACGCGGAGAGCGGGCCGGGGCCCGCTGTTCCGGTCGGGGGCACGGGGTGTACGAGGGGGCAGCGTGGAACCCAGAGAAATCCGCTTGGCGCTTCCACATCTGGCGGTGGGCGGTCTCTCGGAGAACTGGCTCTTCAAGGAGGCGGGCGACCTCCACTGGCAACTGCTCTCGGAGCATGTCGGGGCACCGGTCGAGGAGTTGAGGGACCCGGCGGGGGACCGGTTGCTTCCCGTCTTCGTGCGGATCAGGCTCGAGAGCGAGCAGCCTCTGAGCGTCTTCGCGGAGGGCGACGAGGTGGCGCTGACGGGCGAGTTGACCCGGATCGACGAGCACACCTTCACCTCCGACGTCCAACTCGTCTCGGGCGAGCGCCGGTTGACCGCGCGCCTGATGACCGTCCTGGTGAAGCGTGGTGCGGAGGGCTCGCTGACGCCCGTGGCCCCGCCTTCGGCCGGCGGCGTCCCCGGAGCCGTCGACGAGCAACTCCTGCGTTTTCAGCGCGAGTTCCACGAGGTCAGCAGGTCTGGCCCCGAGGCGGGCGGGGAGGGCGGCCCGCGCTACGAGCTCAACCCGTACCACGACCTCAACGCGGCAGGGCTGCTCTACTTCGCCTCCTACCCGCACATCAACGACCACTGCGAGCGGCTCGACCTGCGCGCGGCGGGCCGCGGGCCCGCGGGCGACTGGTCGAGCGCCGCCTCGACCGTCTCCCGCGACGTGTACTACCTCGGCAACTGCGGGCCGGACGACGCGGTCGTCTACCGGCTCGACTCCTGCCACTTCGACGGGGACACCGCGCACCTGGCCTCGACCCTCCTCCGCGAGCGCGACGGCGCGCCGCTGGCCCGTATCCGCACGACGAAGCGGTTCACCGAGCGCCCGGCGTCCGCCGAACCGCCCGCGCCGGCACCGGCGGAGGGCCCGAGCCCCGACCCGGCCGCGCTGCTGCCGCGGCTGCGCCCCGTGATGGCGCAGGTCCTCGACGTTCCGGCGGAGGAGCTCGGGGACGGCACCGACCTGCGTCTGCTCGGACTCGACAGCTTCGCCCTCTCGGCCTTCGCCTCCCGCGCGACCTCCGTGCTGGGTACGGAGGTCGACCCCAGCAGGCTGTTCCTGAGCTTCACCCTCGCCGATCTCGCGCGCACGGTGGCGCAGGAGCCGGCCGCGACGCCGGAACCCGCGGCGCCCCGCCCGGAGCGGCGGGCTTCCGGGGGCGACGAGGAGATCGCCGTCGTGGGGATGGCCGGGCGCTTCCCCGGCGCCGACTCGGTCGGCGAGCTGTGGCGCGTCCTGCTCGAAGAGCGCGACGTCCTCGGCGCGATACCCGCCGACCGCTGGGACTGGCACACCGGCGAGCAGCCTCGGGCACGGGGCGGCTTCCTCCGCGACATCAGGCGCTTCGATCACGCCTTCTTCCGGGTCTCCCGACGCGAGGCGGCTTTGATCGACCCTCAGCAGCGGCTCTTCCTGGAGGTCGCCTGGGAGGCGTTCGAGGACGCCGGGCACGACGTGACGCGCCTGCGCGGTACCCGCACCGGAGTCTTCGCCGGGGTGTGCCACAACGATTACGCGGCGGTGCTGCGGGCGACCCGAGCCGGTGCCGAGCCGCACCGGAGCGTGGCCACCTCGCCGTCGATCGTCGCAGGCCGGGTCTCGCACGCCTTCGGCTTCCACGGTCCGAGCGTCGCGGTCGACACCCTCTGCTCCTCCTCGCTGGTCGCCGTGGACCAGGCCGTACGGGCGCTGCGCGACGGCAGTTGCGAACAGGCGCTCGTCGGCGGGGTGAACGTCATCTGCGATCCGGGGCAGTACGAGGCGTACGCGCGAGCCGGGGTGCTCAGCGACGAGGGCCGCTGCCGGACCTTCGACGCCGGTGCGGACGGCTATGCGCGGGGCGAGGGCGTGTGCGCGCTGGTGCTCAAGCCGCTCGGGCGGGCGCGTGCGGACGGTGACCGGGTCCTCGCGGTGGTCAAGGGCGTGGCCACCAACCACGGCGGGGACGCCCAGTCGCTCACCGCGCCGAACCCGGAGGCGCAGTCGGCGCTCGTGCGGCAGGCGTACGAGCAGGCGGGCGTGGACCCGGCGACCGTGGGCTACCTCGAGGCGCACGGTACGGGGACGGTGCTCGGGGACCCGATCGAGGTGTCCGGGCTCGTCGACGCGTTCCGCCGGCTCCGCCTCGATCGGGGGCAGCCGCAGCCGGAGGCTCCGTACTGCGGGCTGGGGTCGGTGAAGACCAACATCGGGCACCTGGAGGCCGCGGCGGGGATCGCCGGAATGATCAAGGTGATGCTGGCGATGCGCCACGGTGAGCTCCCCGCTACCGCGCACTTCAGCACCCTCAACCACCGGATAGACCTGGAGGGTTCACCGTTCCGCGTCCAGCGCGAGCGTGCGCCCTGGCGGCGGGCGGTCGGATCCGACGGAGCGACGGCGCCTCGTCGGGCGGGGGTCAGCTCGTTCGGCATGGGCGGGACCAACGCGCACGTGGTGCTGGAGGAGTACCGGGAGGCGGCGGAAGGCGACGGGGGGACGTCGCCGGCCGGTCCCCACGTGCTGCCGCTCTCGGCGAGGACCCCCGACGCGCTCGAAGAGGCCGTCGGCGGGCTCCTGGAATTCTTCACGGAGGAGGACCACGGGCCGCTCGCGGACATCGCCCACACGCTCCAGGTGGGGCGCGCGGCGATGGAGGAGCGGCTCGCGGTCGTGGCGTCGGCGCCCGAGGAGGTGGTGAGCGCCCTTCGCGGTTACCTCGCCGGTGAGCGCGGCGAATCGGGCGTGCTGGGTTCCGGCCGTACGTCGGCGGCCGGGGAGCGGGCCCGGCGCTGGGTGGCCGGCGAAGAGTGCGACTGGGAGGGGGGAGCCGCGTACCGGGGCAGGCGGG
>NZ_AJTQ01000301.1 GCF_000262345.1 Streptomyces xiaopingdaonensis
CGCCGGCAGCCGCGCAGGAGGACGAAGTGGCGGGCGGGGAGCCCGAGTTCCTCGTCGAGAGCTGGACGGCCGGCGGCGGGCAGCGCCGGGAGGCCGCTCCCGGCAACTACCTGGTGCTCGTCAACGAGGAGTCGGAGCGTGCCGGTGCCGCGCTGTTCGGCCCGGAGCGGGACGGGCGCCGCGGCATCGTGGTGCGCGCCGCCGAACTCGCCGCGCGCCCGCCGATGCTGGACGCGCTGGTGCCGGAGGGCGAGCAGCTCGCGGGGTTCGTCGATCTCGCCGACTGGTGGCCGCAGGAGAGGCCGAGCGACGCCGCCCCGGCGCTGCGGCGGCGGGTGCGGTTGCTCCAAGAGGTGCTGGCGCGCCACCGGATGCCCTCGCTGACGTGCCTGCACGTGGTGCGCGGCCCCCTCGCCGCCGAGGCGGCGGGGCTGTACCGGATGCTCTCCGGCGAGTTCCGCACCGTGCGGAGCCGCACGGTCGACGTGGACTTCGGGCCGGACGATCCCGAGGCGCTGGCGCCGCTCATCGCCGACGAGCTCTCGTGGGACGACCGGCAGACGCGGGTCCGCCGTCGTGCGGGCCGCCGCGAGTACGCCGCGCTGCGCGCCCTCGAACCGTCCGAGCGAGCTGCCGCGGCCGCCCGGCCGAGCCCTCTCGACGAGGCGGCGGCGGGGACCGTGGTGATCACGGGCGGTACGGGCGCCGTCGGCCTGCGCCTCGCCGCCGAGTTGCACCGGCGGGGCGCGCCCCACTTGCTGCTCATCGGGCGGAGCCGGCTGCCGGCGCGCGCGAAGTGGGCCGAGCAGGCGGCGAATCCGCGTACCGAGCCGAAGCTCGCCGCGCGGCTGCGCGCCCTGATCGACCTGACGGAGCGCGGCGCCTCCGTCGAGGTGCGTACGCACGCGCTCAGCGACGCCGCGTCCCTCGCGCGGCTGTTCGAGACGGCGCGGCAACGGCACGGAGCGATCTCCGCCGTCTTCCACTGCGCCGGGGTGATGGACGACGCACGCTCACTGCTGGCGAAGACGCCGGAAGGCGTCCAGCGCGTCCTCGACCCCAAGGCGCGGGGCGTGCGCACCTTGTGGGAGGCGCTCTCCGGGCAGCCGCCCGGCCTGCTCGTCCTCTTCTCCTCGGTCTCCGCCGCCGTCCCCCGGCTCGCCGCTGCCTACGGCGACTACGCGGCGGCCAACGCCTTCCTCGACGACTTCGCCCTCGCGCACGCCGACGGTTCGGGTACCGGCTGGACGACGCGTTCTCTCCAGTGGCCCGTGTGGGAGGGCACCGGCCTCGGCGAGGGGCGCGGGGAGGCGGCCGGAAAGCTGGGCTTCGCCGGGCTCGACGGTGCCGAGGCGCTCGATCTGCTCGACGGTGCGCTCGCCGTGCCGGGGCACCGGGTGGTGCTGCCGTACCGGGGCGGCGTCGCGGTGCCGCCGTCAGCGTTGCGGGAGGCGCCGGCCTCCGCCGCCCCGCCTGCGGAGCGGGGAAACGCCTTCGCCGCGGCCGGGCCCGGCGCCTCGGCGGCCGGCGGCGGGACGGGGCCGTCCTGGGTGACGGAGATCCTGGCGCGCACGCTCCGGGTGCCGGCGGAGGAGCTGGCCGACACCGCTTCCCTCGCCGATCTCGGTCTCGACTCGCTGCTCCTCGCCGAACTGGTGAAGGAGTTGGAGGGGGCGCTGGGGGAGCCGGTCGACCCGGTGCTGATCCAGGAGAACCCCACGCCCGCCGGACTGGCGGCGGCGCTCGCCGAGCGGTCGCCCGCCGCCGTACGGCAGGTGACTG
>NZ_AJTQ01000302.1 GCF_000262345.1 Streptomyces xiaopingdaonensis
CCGGGACCGCGCGACGCGGCGTCGCCGGGCGCCTCGACGGAGGGCTCCGTCCCCGAGTCCCTTACCGCGGGCGCCACTTCCGCGGCGGCGCCGACCGGGCCCGTGCCGGTCGCCGTGATCGGTATGGCGTGCCGGTTCCCCGGCGCCGGGGGAACGGACGCCTACTGGCGGAACCTCGTCGAGGGACGCAGCCACATCGCCGAAGTCCCGCCGGACCGCTGGGACGTGGGCACGTTCTACTCCTCCGACGGCGGCCCCGGCACGAGCGTCAGCAAGTGGGGCGGGTTCATCGACGACGCCGCGCTCTTCGACCCCGGGTACTTCGGCTTCGACGAGCGGACCGCCCGCCACCTCGACCCGCTGGCCCGCAAGGCGCTCGAGGTCGGCGCCGAGTGCCTGCGCGATGCGGGGTACCGCGAGGACGGACTCAAGGGGCGCGGCGTCGGCGTCTACCTGGGCACGCGTGCGGCCAACTACCGCGAGCACCTTCGGCCGTTGCCCAGGGAGGCGATCGTCGGACTCGGGCAGAACTTCATCGCGGCGCACCTCTCGCACTTCTTCGACCTGTCGGGGCCGAACCTCGTGGTGGACAGCGCCTGTTCCTCCTCGCTGGTCACGGTCCACCTCGCCTGCCAGAGCCTCGCCGCGGGGGAGAGCGAGCTGGCGCTCGCGGGCGGCGTCGACCTGCTCCTGGACGAGGACCCCTACCTGCTGCTGAGCGAGGGGAAGGCGCTCTCCCCCACGGGAAGGTGCCACACCTTCGACGAGGCGGCCGACGGGTTCGTGCCGGGCGAGGGCGCGGGGATGCTGCTCCTGAAGCGCCTGGACGAGGCCGAGCGGGACGGCGACCGGGTGCTCGCCGTCATCGAGGCGGGCGCGGTCAACAACGACGGGCACACCATGGGCTACACCACGCCCAGCGCACGTGCCCAGACGGAGCTGATCCACGCCGCCCTGGAGCGCGGCGGCATCGATCCGCGCACCATCGGCCACGTCGAGGCGCACGGCACCGGCACCATGGTCGGCGACCCGATCGAACTCCAGGCGCTCACCACCGCCTTCCGGCGCCGCACCGCCGACACGGAGTTCTGCGGGGTCGGGAGCGTGAAGACGAACATCGGCCATCTGCTGAGCGCCGCCGGCGTGGCCGGAGTGATCAAGACCGTGCTCGCGCTGCGGCACCAGCAGCTCCCGCCCACGCTCAACTGCGCCACGCCGAACCCGAGGTTCGCCTTCTCCGAGTCGCCCTTCTACCCGGTCACCGAGCGCCGGGACGCGGCGCTGGAGCGGGCGGCGGTCAGCTCGTTCGGATTCGGAGGCACCAACGCGCACCTGATCCTGCGCCGCGCCCCGGACACGGCCCCCGTGGCCGGACGCCGGCAGCCGTTGCCGCCTCCCGACTACCGACGGCAGCCGTTCTGGCCGCAGCGGAAGGCCCGGCCGGACCCCGCCCGCCGGGGAGCGGCACGCGGCCGACACCGGTCGGCCCGCCTCGAATTGACCTTCCCGCCTACCGGTTGACCGTGGACGACCAGGAAGAGAACGCCGTGGAAGCGCACCGAGTCCTCCGCTGCCGAGCGACCCTCACCAGCGACAACCCCCTCGTGGACGACCACCGCGTGCACGGCGTCCGCACGCTGCCCGGAGTCACGTTCCTGGACTTCGTCTACCGGCTGCTCGACGAGCGGGGTTTCGCGCTGGACCGCGTCGGCCTGCGCGACGTCCTCTTCGTCGAACCCGTGGTCACCGACGCGGAGTTCGACCGCGAGATCGAGGTGGAGGTGGAGCCGGGGCGCGCCTGGCGCCGGGTGCGGGCCCGCAGCAGGAAGCTGCCGCACGGGCGGCCGCCGGAGGAGGAGTGGACGTCGCACATGGAGGCCGAACTCCATGTGGACCTGCCGGCCCCGCAGCCGGCCGCCGAGCCCGTCGGAACGGGGCAGCCCACCGACGTGGAGCGCGTGTACGAGCTGGGAGCCGCGGCGGACATCAGGCACCGCTCCTTCATGACCTGCGCGGGCACCTTCCGGCGTGCGGCGGACGGGATGTCCGCCGAGATCGCGCTCGGCGAGGAGGCGGCGGAGAGCGGCGACGACTTCCTGCTCCACCCGGCGCTGCTCGACGCCGCGACGATGCAGACGTACGCGCTCGCGTACTCCGGCGAGGAGGAGGACCCCCGGCCGCTGATCCCCTTCCACATCGGCGCGTTCCGGGCCACGGGTCCCCTCGGCGCCGCCTGCGGGGTGCGGCTCGGACTGCGGGAGCCGGCGGGGGAGGGGAACGACGTCCTCCAGGCCGACATCGACCTCGTCGACGCGGAGGGCCTCCTGCTGGCCAGGTTCGAGAAGCTCGTCCTGAAGCGGATCAGGTCACGCGAACTGATCACCCGGCTCACCGTGGGCGGGACGCCGGAGCACGCCGAAGCGTCCCCGGCCGACGGGCGACCGGCGCCCACGCCGGAGCGCCCCGGTGACGGGCACGCCCTCAGACGAGGGGTGCTCGACGCCGTAGGGGCGCTCCTCGGGCAGGACGCCGAGACCATCGAAACCGACCGCGGCTTCTACGAGTTGGGTCTGGACTCCGCGCAACTGCTCAGCCTCGTCAGGGCGTTGGAACAGCGCTGGTCGATCGACCTCTACCCGACGCTGCTCTTCGAGCACACCACGGTGGAGAGCGTCGCCGCCTACCTCGCCGACCTGGTGCCCCCGGAGGCGGCACGCCCGGCGGACGTGCCCGCACCGGCCGAAGAGCCCCGACCGGCCGCCGCCGAGACACTCTGCCTCACCGGGACGTGGAGCCCGGAGCCCGAGCCGGAGGCGGCCCCGGAACGGCCGGTCCGCCGACTCCTGCTCGTCGGCGAACCCTCCGGATCGACGGCGCAGTTGGAGGAGGCGGCACGCCGGCTCCCGCATCGTCCGGAGACGGTGGTGGCACGCCCCGGCTCGCTGGAGGAGTACCGGCTGCTCCTGGATGACCTGGCGCGCAACGGTCGGCTCCCCGACGCCGTGGTCCACTCGGGTCGCGAGCCGGGTACGGGGCTGCCGGAGGCCGTCGAGTCCGACGCCGTCTCGCTGCTGGCGCTCGCCCGTGCGCTGCTCGAACTCCCGGCGCGGGTCGAGCTTCCGCTGCTCCATCTCGCCTCGCCCGGGGACGAGTCGGCGGCGACGGTGCCCGCCGCGCTCACCGGTGCGGCACGGACGATCCGTATCGAGCAGCCGGGGCTGAGCTGCGCCGTCGTCGAGATGTTCGGGAGGTCGCCGCTCGGCGCCGGGGCTCTTTCGGCGCTGCTGCGACGGGAGTTGACGCCGGGAGCGCCGGCGTGGGTGCGCTACCGGGACGGCCGGCGGTACGTACGCCGCTACCGGGAGGTGCCGTTCACCGACTCGCCCGCGCCCTCGCTGCGGGACCGCGGGGTGTACCTGATCAGCGGTGGGAACGGCGTGCTCGGCCGGTTCTTCGCCGCGCTGCTCGCCCGGGAGGCCCGGGCCCGGCTCGTCCTCTTCGGCCGCTCCGAACTCGACGAGGAGGTCCGCGCCGAGCTGCGCGCGCTCGAAGCGCGGTACGGCGCCGAGGTCGGCTACCTGAGGGCGGACGCGGCGGACGCGGCGGACATGGCCCGGGTGGTGCGCGAGGCCCGTGCGCGGTACGGGGAGGTCAACGGCGTCCTCCACGCGGCGGGCACGCTGCGGGACGGGCTCGTGCGCCACAAGGAGGCGTCGCAGGTGCGCGAGGTGCTGGCGCCCAAGGTGCGCGGCGCCTGCCACCTCGACGAGGCCACAAGGGGCGAACCGCTCGACTTCTTCGCGCTGTTCTCCTCCGTCACCGGAACCGTGGGCAACGCGGGGCAGTCCGACTACGCGGTCGCCAACGCCTTCGTGAACGCGTACGCGCGTGCACGCGACGCCGCCGGACGCCCGGGCAGCAGCCTCGCGTTCGGATGGCCGCTCTGGGACGGCGGCGGTATGCGGACGGACGCGTCGACCGACGCCTACTTCGGCAGGCACGGCCAGTCGCCGCTCACCGCCGAGCCGGGAGCCGAAGCGTTCCGTGCCGGACTCGGCCGCGGGGAGGCCGAGTTGGTCCTCTTCCACGGGGAACGCCGGCGCATCCTGCGCTCCTTGGACGCGAAGGTCCCGGGGGCGCCCTTCGACCTGCCGCTCGCCGCGGCCGACGAGCCCCCGTCCCGACCGGCTCCGCACCCGAACGTGTCGGCTGCGCCCCGACCTGCCGACGAACCGCGGCACACGAGCCGCGACATCGCCGTCATCGGCCTCGCGGGACGCTATCCGGGCGCGCGCGACGTCGACGAGCTGTGGCGGAACCTCGCGGCCGGCCGCGACTGCGTCGGCGAGGTCCCGCAGGAGCGCTGGCCGCAGCGGGACTTCTACGACCCGGAGCGGAACACCCCGGGGCGCTCGGTCAGCAAGTGGGGCGGCTTCCTCGACGACGCCGACCACTTCGACCCGCACTTCTTCCAGATCACACCGCGCGAGGCCGAGGGGATGGACCCGCAGGAGCGGCTCTTCCTGGAGACGGTCTGGCACACCATGGAGGACGCGGGGTGCACCCGCGAGGGCTTGGCCGACTCGCGGGTCGGCGTCTTCGCGGGCGTGATGTTCAACCAGTACCAGATGCTGGGCCTGGAGGCGCCGGAGCGGTTGCCCGTGCTGCCGGGCTCCTTCTCCTCGTCCGTGGCGAACCGGGTCTCCTACTTCTTCGACTTCACGGGGCCCAGCCTCGCCGTCGACACGATGTGCTCCTCTTCGCTCGTGGCGCTCCACCTCGCCTGCCAGAGCCTGCTCGCGGGGGAGTGCGAGCTCGCCTTCGCCGGCGGCGTCAACGTCGCGGCGCACCCGTACAAGTACCTCTACCTCAGCCAGGCGGGCTTCCTCTCCAGCGACGGGCGCTGCCGCAGCTTCGGCTCGGGAGGGGACGGCTACGTGCCGGGCGAGGGCGTGGGCGCCGTGCTGCTCAAGCCCCTCGAACGGGCGCTCGCCGACGGCGATCCGGTGCACGGCGTCGTCAAGGGAAGCGCCGTCAACCACGGCGGGAGGTCGGGCGGTTTCTTCGTGCCGCGCCCCGACGCGCAGACCGGCCTCCTCCGGTCCGCGCTGGAGCGCTCCGGCGTCGACCCGGCCACGATCGGCTACCTGGAGGCCCACGGGACAGGGACAGCGCTCGGCGATCCGATCGAGATGGCCGCGCTCGAACGAGTCTTCGGAGCGAGGGGAGCCGGCCGGGAGCCGGTGCCGATCGGCTCGGTGAAGTCGAACCTGGGCCACCTCGAACCGGCCGCCGGGATCGCCGGCCTGACCAAGGTGCTGTTGCAGATGCGGCACCGGACCCTGGCGCCCTCCCTCCACGCGGAGGAGGTCAACCCGGCCGTCGACTGGGACGCGGCGCCTTTCCGGGTGCAGCGGACCACGGCGCCCTGGGCGCGGAGCGTCGCGCGGGAGGGGCGGCCGATCCCCAGGCGTTCGGGGGTGAGCGCCTTCGGGGCGGGCGGGGCCAACGGGCACGTGGTCCTGGAGGAGGCACCCGAGACGCCGGCGTACGAGGAAGCGGGGGCTCCGCAACTCGTCGTGCTGTCGGCGAAGAAGGAGGAGAACCTGCGGCAGCTCGCCGAGCGCTACGTGGAGTTCCTCGACGCGCGGCGCTCTCCGGTCCCGCGGGACGCCGGGGGTCCGGACGACGCCGAACTGCTCCGGATCGCAACCGAGTTGTCCGGACTGACGGGAGAGACGCCGGGCGCCGAGGCCGCGCTCGACGAGTGGGGGCTGGACACGGCCGACCTGCGCCGCTTCGAGCAGCAGCTCGCCGAGCGGTTCTCCGACTCCGGCCCCGCGCCCCGCCTCGCCCTCGACTCCACCCTGGCGCAGATCGCCGAGCACCTCTCCGGGACGGCTCGGCCGGACGGCGCGGACGCGGAGGCCGGACCTTCCCTCGCCGAGCTCGCCCACACGGCGCAGACGGGGCGGGAGGCCATGGCGGAACGCCTGGCCGTGGTCGTCTCCGACATGGGCGAACTGCGGGAGGCGCTGCGGGACTTCGCGGCCCACGGCGCCGACGGGCGCGTGCACCGCGGCTCGGTGTCCACCGGCGCGAAGGCGGGGAGCGCCGACGAGGGCGCCGTACGGGAGGCCCTGGCCGGCCGCGACCTCGCCGCGCTCGCCCGGCTCTGGGTGACCGGCGTACCGGTGGAGTGGCGGGAGTTGTGGCGCGGGAGCGCGCCGAGGAGGGTCGCACTGCCCTTGTACCCCTTCACCAGGCGCCGTTGCTGGGTCGGGAGCGAGAGCCCTGAGCCGTCCCGGGCCGAGCCCGAGGCTCCCTCGGGCTCCGAGTTCACCTACGTGCCCGTCTGGGAACCGGCTGCGGCTCCCGCCGCACCGGGCGGCTCCACCGGTTCTGTGCTCATCGTCCACGCGGCAGCCGCCCGTGGCCTCGCCGAGGCGCTCGCCCAGCGCCACCCGCACCAGCGGGTGGTGCGCGCCGAACTGGCCGGCCGCACCGAGCGGCTCGGGGAGGGCCACTGGCTGATCGACGCGGCCGACCCGCAGGGACCTGCCGTGTTGCGCGAGGAGTTGGCCGAGCTGGGCACCGTCCACTTCCTCGGCGGTCTCCACGACGGCACGGCGACGGAAGCGCTGCCTGCGCTGGAGCGCGCCGAGGAGGCGGGCGTGCGGGCGCTCTTCCGTACCGCCGCCCGGCTGGCCGTCCCGCTCGCCGGCGCGGGACCGCTCCGCTGGACGATCGTCACCAACGACGTATGGCCGGTGGCCGGTTCGCCGGTCACCAACCCGGGCGCCGGGGGTCTCGCCGGCATGGCGCGGGTGTTGGAGAGCGAGCACCCGCAGTGGTCGTGCCCCGTCGTCGACCTCGGTGGCAGCGGCGGCGCGTCCTGGGGAGAGGTGGCCGACCGCCTCCTCGCCGAACCGCCGGCCCGCGGCGTGCGGGTGGCGTACCGCGGGGGTGTGAGGTACGAGCAGGCGCTGCGCGCCACCACCCTCCCCGCGCCCGCGGGTGGCGGGATACGCACCGGCGGCACCTACGTGATCATCGGTGGCGCCGGCGGTATCGGTGCGCGGATCGCCGGGTTCCTCGCCGGCGAGCATGCCGCGCGGGTCGCGCTCGTCGGGCGGAGCCCGCTCGACGAAGAGCGCGAGCGGCGGATCGCCGCGGCCGATCCGGACGGTTCGCATCTCGCCTACTTCCAGGCGGACGCCGCGCGGGAGGCGGAGCTCCGCGACGTCCTCGCCCGGGTGCGCGAGCGGTTCGGAGCGGTGCACGGCGTGATCCAGGCGGCTCTGGTGAACACCAGCGGCCTCGTCCGCAACCTGGCGGATGCCGACATGCTGGCGGGGCTGGCCGCCAAGTCCCGGGCGACGGTCGCCCTCGCCGAAGTCTTCCGGGACGAACCCCTCGACTTCCTGGCGCTGTTCTCCTCCGCGCAGGCCTTCCTCGGTGATCCCGGACTCGCCCACTACGCCGCCGGGTCGACGTTCCAGGACTCCTACGCCCACGCCCTGGACGCGCGCACGCCCTTCCCCGTCCGCGCCGTCGACTGGGGCTACTGGGGAACGGTCGGCGCGGTATCGGGCGAGGCCGAGGGGAGGCGGCTCCTCGACGCCGGGTTCCGCTCGATCGCTCCGCGCGAGGGGTGGCGGACCCTGCTGCGCGCCCTCGCCGGCGAGCAGCCGCAGGTGCTGGCGCTCCCGGCGGAGGAACGGCTGCTGCGGCGGCTGAACTTGGCGTCCGCGTCCCCGTCCCCGTCCCCGTCCGCGGCCCGGGAGGCGGCGGCCGACCCGGACGGCATGGCGGAGAGCTTCGTACTGGACGAGGCGGGCGCGGCGTCCATCGCCGCATTCCACGCGCTCGACGCCCGGATGACCGAGGCCGCCGTCGGCTGGCTGCTGCGGCTCCTCGACGGGATGGGCGCCTGGCACGGACCGGAGGACGCGGCGGACCCGGCGACGATCGCCGGCCGGATCGGCGTCGTGCCCCGCTACGAGCGGCTGTTGGCGAAGGTGCTCGACATCCTCGAAGAGGCCGGACTGCTCCGTGCCGCGGCCGGACGCTACGGCCCCGCGCCCGGGGCGCTCGCCCGCTGCCGCGAAGAGGACCACGCGGCGCGGCTGGACGCGCTCGCCGACGAACGGGCCGACCTCGCCGTCTTCGTACGGCTGCTCTCGATGTGCCTGCGCCGCTACCCCGAACTGCTGCGCGGCGAGGTACTCGCCACCGACCTGCTCTTCCCCGGCTCGGGCACCTCCCTCATGGAGGGCCTCTACAAGGGCAATCCGATCAGCGACGTCTACAACGGCGCGTTGGAGCGCTGCCTGCTCTCCGCCGTGCGGGAGCGGCTCTCCACGCTGGAGGGCGAGGAGCGGGTCAGGATACTGGAGATCGGCTCCGGGACCGGCGGCACCACGGCCGGCCTGCTGCGGCAACTGGCCCCGTACGGCGAGCGGTTGGAGTACACGTACACCGACCTGTCGGCGGCGTTCCTCGAACACGGCAGGCGCGAATACGGTTCCGCCTATCCCTTCCTGCGGTTCAAGCGGCTCGACATCGACCGGGAGCCCGAGGCGCAGGGCTTCGAGCCCGGCTCCTACGACCTGGTGGTCGCGGCGAACGTGCTGCACGCGACCCGCGACGTCCACCGCACCCTCGTCCACACCAGGACGGCGCTGCGCCCGGGCGGCATGCTCTTCCTCAACGAACTCACCTCCGTGACCGTGCAGTCCACCGTCGTCTACGGGCTGCTCGACGGCTGGTGGCAGCACGACGACCCGGCACGCCGGCTGCCCGGCTCCCCGCTGCTCGACGCGGCAGGCTGGCGGGAAGCGGCCGCCCGGTGCGGCTTCGAGGGCTTCGCCGCGCTGCCGGACGCCCGCCGGACGTCGGAGAACTTCCAGCACGTGCTCGTCGCCCAGCGCGGCGCCTCGGCCGAGGCGCCTCCGGCGGCTCCCCCGATCGAGCCCGTACGGGCGGCGGCCGCGGAGGTGCCCGACGACGGGTCGCTGCGCGCCGACGTCCAGGGCGACCTGCTCAGGCTCACCTCCGACGCGTCCGGGATCGCCGTCGAGGACCTCGACACCGAGCAGGACCTCGGCGCCTTCGGCTTCGACTCGGTGAGTTACAGCCTGCTGGCCCGGCGGCTCAACGAGGAGTTCGGGTTCGACCTCAGCCCGACCGTCTTCTACGAGACGCCGAGCTTGCGCGCGCTCGTCGACAAGCTCGTGGCGGACCACCCGGTCCTGCTGCGCGAAAGGTACGGCGGTACCGGTCCCGCGGCCTCCGGCGGGGAGTCGGAAGCAACCGGGAAGTCGGACGGGCCGAACGGCGGGCTCCCGCACACGCCGCCGGAACCCGCGTTTGCCGTGCCCGCGGCGGCTTCCGGTGCGGACGAGCCCGTCGCCGTCGTGGGCATGGCCGGGCGGCTGCCGGGCGGCGCCGATCTGGAGGCGTTCTGGCGGCGTCTGGAGGCCGGCGACGATCTCGTCACGGAGGTCCCCGCGGACCGGGAAGCGCTGCGAGCGCCCGGCAGGAGGGGCGCGTTCGTCGAGGACGTCGACCTGTTCGATCCGCTCTTCTTCGGGATCTCGCCGCGCGAGGCCGAGGGGATGGACCCGCAGCAGCGGCTCTTCCTCCAGGCGGTCTGGACGGGCCTGGAGGACGCCGGCATCGCCCCTGGCACGCTCGCCGGCTCGGACACCGCGCTCTTCGTCGGTGCGGGCTCCCACGACTACGAGGAGTTGCAGACGGCGGCCGGCGTGCCGGCCGACGCCTACGCGGCGACGGCCAACACCCACTCGATCCTCGCCAACCGCATCTCGTACTGCCTCGACCTGCGCGGCCCCAGCGAGCCGGTGAACACCGGGTGCTCCAGCTCCTTGGTGGCCCTGCACCGGGCTGCCGAGGCGATACGCAGCGGCAGCAGCTCCGTCGCCGTCGCGGGCGGCGTCAACCTGCTCCTCTCTCCGCGGAACTACGAACTCCTGGAGCGCACCGGGATGTTGAGCCCGCGGGGGCGCTGCCGGACCTTCGACAGCGGGGCCGACGGGTTCGTACGCGGCGAGGGCGTGGGGCTCGTCGTCCTGATGAGCCGGAGCCGGGCGGAGGCGGGCGGCCACCGGGTCCGCGGCTGGTTGCGCGGCGGCGCCGTGAGCCACGGAGGCCGGGCGCGGTCGCTGACGGCGCCCAACCCCGTGGGCCAGGCCGAGATGCTCGTGCAGGCGTATCGCCGCGCCGGTGTCGACCCGGCCTCCGTCGGCTGCGTGGAGACGCACGGCACGGGGACGCAACTCGGCGACCCCGTCGAGATCGACGCGTTGAAGAGCGCGTTCGCGCGGCTCTTCGCCGACCGGGGCGAGGCCGCGCCCGAGGACGGGCGTATCGCGCTGGGCGCGGTGAAGACCAACATCGGCCACCTGGAGTCGGCCGCGGGCATCGCCGGCGTCCTCAAGATGCTGCTGGCGATGGAACACGGCGTGCTGCCGCCCTCTCTCCACCTGCGGCAGGCCAACCCGTATCTGCGGTTGGAGGGCAGCCCGTTCCGACTCGTCACCGGCGCGACCCCCTGGCAGCGCCGGCGCGACGAACGGGGGCGGGAGCTTCCGCTGCGGGCCGGGGTCAGCTCCTTCGGCTACGGCGGGGTCAACGCGCACGTGGTGCTGGAGGAGGCCGTTCAGCCGGCAGCCGGAGGGGAGCGTCAACCCGCCCCGAACGAGCAGGTGTTCGTCCTCTCCGCGCGGACTCCGAGCGCTCTGCGTGCCTACGCCGCCGCGTTGGAGACGAAGGTGAAGGGCTGGTCGGCCGCCGCGCTCCGGGAGAGGTGGGCCGATCTTGCGTACACCCTCCGAGTGGGCAGGGACGCCATGGAGTGCCGGCTGGCCGTGGTGACCTCGGACCCCGCCGAACTCATCGCCGCGCTCGCGGCGCACGCCCGCGGCGCGGACGCCCCCGGGCTGGTCACCGGCCCTCCCGGGAACGGGGGCGCCGCGCGGCAGGCGCGCGGCAGCCGGGCGGCTGCCGAACGCTGGGTCGGCGGCGGCGCGGTGGACTTCGCGGAGCTGCGCGACGGCTCGCGGCCCCGGCTGCTCTCCTTGCCGACCTACCCCTTCGAGGAGGTGCGCTGCTGGTTCGAGGCACCGGCTCCGGAGAGGGAGGCGGCGGACACCGAGCGGAGCGCGGAGCCGGCCGGCGGCCTGCTCCACGTGCCGGGTTGGGAAGAGGCTCCGCTGCCCGACGGCCCGCGGGACGCGGCGGGCCCGGTGTGGCTCGTCCATACCGAGGACGGGGCCGCGCTCGCCGACGCGCTCGCCGAGCGGCTCTCCGACCGCACCGTCGTCCGCATCAGGCCCGACCGCCCGCACGATCTCGACGCCGCGGCGCAGGTCGCGCCGGCCGCCGTCCACTTCCTCGCCGGGGTCGGACGGCCCGACGCCGAACACCTCGGCTCGCTGGACGCGCAGGAGGAGACCGGGGTCCTCGCCCTGTTCGGGTTGGTCCGCGGGCTCCTGGCGCGGCCGGCGTCGGCCGGTACCGACGTGACCGTGGTGACCACCGACGCCTGCGCGGTCGACGGCAGCCCCGTCCGGACGCCGGGTGCCGCCGGGTTGTGGGGCTTCGCCAGGTCGCTGGGGCGCGAGTGCCCGTCCTGGCGCATCGCCCTCCTCGACCTCGCCTTCGAGGAGGTCGCCCGCGACCCGGCGACCGCCGCCGACCTGGTGCTCGGCGCGACCGGGCTGCCGGACACCCGCCTCGCCGTACGCCGAGGCCGGTGCTACCGCCCCGTGTTGCGTCCCGCGCCCGAACTGCCCGCCGGCCGGCGCGAGGAGAGGCTGCGTCCCGGTGGCGTCTACCTGATCCTCGGCGGCGCCGGCGACATCGGTTCGGACCTCGCGGCGCATCTCGTCGCGGAGTACGGGGCGCGGGTCGGCCTCCTCGGCAGGTCGCCCCTGGACGAGGGGCTCGAGGAGCGCCTCGCGGAGGTCGACCCGGACGGGACCCACGCCGTCTACGTGCGTGCCGACGCGGGCGATCCCGCGCAACTGAGGCGGGCCGCGGAGACCGTGGCCGAGCGGTTCGGGCCGGTCAACGGCGTGGTGCACGCGGCCAACGTGCTGCGGGACGGCGCGCTCCACTCCGTGAGCGAGGACCGCTTCCGCGCGGGTCTGCGGTCCAAGACGGCGACCACGGCCGCCGTCGCCGAGGTCTTCGGTGCGGAGCCGCTGGACTTCCTGCTGCTCTTCTCCTCGGTGCAGTCCTTCCTCGGCAACCCGGGGCAGAGCGGGTACGCGGCCGGCTGCGCGTTCCAGGACGCCTGCGCGCACGCCCTCGACGCCCGACTCCCCTACCCCGTACGCGTCGTGGACTGGGGCGCATGGGAGACGTCCCGCCTCGCCGAGTCCCACGGCGAGCGGCTGCGGGAAGCAGGGGTGGCGCCGATCCCGCCCGGGGCGGGTCTGCGCGCTCTGACCGAAGTGCTCGGCAGCGAAGAGGTGCAGGTGGCTGTGGTCGGCGGAACTGAGCGGTTTCTCGCGGAGATCGGCGTGCGGAGGGAAACGGCGGCGCAGCGACCGGGGCCGCCTGCCGAAACGGACCGCGACCGCAGCGAAGAGGCGGACCTGCGCGCCGCTCTCCGCGCGGACGTGCACCAGTTGGTCTGCGAGGCGGCGAAGGTGTCCAGGGAGGCGCTCTCGCCCGGCGCCGAACTGGTGCGCTTCGGCTTCGACTCGATCGCCTACACGCGACTGAGCCAGGCCTTCAACGAGTTCTTCGGCCTGGAGGTGACGCCCGCCTTCTTCTTCGGCGTCTCCACCACCCTCGACCTCGTCGAGAAGACGGCCCGCAGCCACCCGGAGCGTCTGCGGGCCCACTACGCACGCCAGGCACCCCCGGCCGAGCCCGCACCGCGCGAGCCCGCACCGCGCCCGGCGCAGGTGCCGTCGGCGGCGCCACCGCCCGCCGTTCCCCTCGACGACGAGGAGGACGCGGTCGCCGTGGTCGGCATGGCGGGGAAACTGCCGGGCTCGGACGACTTGGCGGAGTTCTGGGCGCACCTGGCGGACGGCGACGACCTCGTCACCGAGGTGCCGGGCGACCGCTGGGACTGGCGGGGCCTCTACGGCGACCCGGAGCCGGGCGAGTTCCGGACCCTCGTCAAGTGGGGCGGATTCATGCGCCGCGTCGACGAGTTCGACCCGCTCTTCTTCGGGATATCCCCGACCGAGGCCGAGGCGATGGACCCGCAGCACCGGTTGGTGCTGGAAGCGGTGTGGGGATGCATCGAGGACGCCGGCATCGCGCCGAGCGCCCTCGCCAGGACCGCGACGGGGGTCTTCGTGGGAGCCAGCTCCTACGACTACTTCGAGCTCCAGCACGCGCTCGGCACACCGCTCGACGGCTACAACTCGGTCGGCCGCTCGCACGCGATCATGGCCAACCGGGTGTCCTACCTCCTCGACCTGCACGGGCCGAGCGAGGCCGTCGACACCGCCTGCTCCTCCTCGCTCGTCGCGGTGGACCGCGCCGTCGGGATGATCAGGCGGGGCGAGTGCGTCGCGGCGCTCGCGGGCGGGGTCAACGTCGTCGCCTCGCCCACGCTGCACGTGGACACCGGGCACGCGGGGATGCTCAGCACGGGGGACGGCCGGTGCAAGACCTTCGACGCTCGCGCCGACGGCTACGTGCGGTCCGAGGGCGTGGGCATGGTGCTGCTCAAGCGGCTCTCGGCTGCGGTGGCCGACGGGGACGCCATCCACGGCGTCATCCGCGGGAGCGCCGTCAACCACGGCGGGCGCGGCAACTCGCTCACCGCGCCCAGCCCGCAGGCCCAGGCCGCCGCGGTGCTCAAGGCGTACCGGCAGGCCGGAGTGGACCCGCGCACGGTCAGCTACGTCGAGACGCACGGCACCGGCACCTCGCTCGGCGACCCCGTGGAGATCGACGGCCTCAGGGCGGCGTTCGAGGAGCTGTACCGCGAGTGGGGCGTGAGCGAACCGCCCGAGGCCCACTGCGCGTTGGGCGCGGTCAAGAGCAACGTCGGCCACCTGGAGGCCGGCGCGGGGCTCGCCGGGCTGCTGAAGACGCTGCTGGCGATGGAGCACGGCGTGCTGCCGAAGAACCTCCACCTCGAGGAGGTCAACCCGCACCTCAGGCTCGCCGGCAGCCCCTTCCACCTCCTCCGCGAGCGGCAGGAGTGGCACAGGCCGCCGGACCCCGCGGGGAGCGAGGCTCCACGGCGCGGAGGCGTCAGTTCCTTCGGCCTCGGCGGCGTCAACGCACACGTGCTCGTCGAGGAGTTCAGGGACGCCCGCGAGCGGCAGCCGGACGCGCGTGCCCACGTCTTCGTCCTCTCGGCGGCGAACGAGGAGCGGCTGCGCGCCTACGCCACCCGGCTCGCGGAGTGGCTCGACGGGCCGCCGGCACGGGCGACCCCGGCCGCCGTGGCACGCACCCTGCAAGCCGGCAGGGACCCGATGGACGTGCGGCTGGCGGTCGTTGCCGAGGGGCTGGACGAGCTGCGGGACAAGCTCCTCGCCTGGACGGGCGGCGAGAGCGCCGTGCCGGGGCTCGTCAGCGGCGACGTCCGCCATTCCGGCGCGGATTCCGCGCTGCTGCTGGAGGGCGAGGAGGGCCGCGCGTACCTGCGGCTCGTCGTCGAGGGCGGCAAGTGGGAGAAACTCGCCCGCCTTTGGGCCGCCGGCGCCCCGGTCGACTGGGACCTGCTGTGGCCCGACGGTGCACCGCGGCGCCTTTCGCTCCCCACCTATCCCTTCGCCAGGGAGCGGTACTGGCTCAGGCCGGGCGAGCAGTTCGAGGAGTACGGGGAGGACGGGGCGCAGGGGGAGTACGCTCCCGGAGCGGTCAGCCCGGCGGGCGCGGAGACGGCCGGCGCGGTGCCGGCCGAGCCGGCCGCGCCGGAACCGGCCCCCGCCGCTCCGTCGCCCGAACCCGCGGCCGTCGCGCGGAACGGGGCAACCCCCGACGCGCCGTTGGAACAGGTCATCGCCGAACTGCTCGGCAGGCACCTGGGTATCGACGCCGCCGCGCTCGACGTCGCTCGGGACCTCGCGGACTACGGCGTCGACTCCCTCGGACTGCGTCGACTCTCCAGGGCGCTCGGCGCCCGGTACGGCATCAGCGTCCCCGCGAGGTTCTTCTCCCCCGACGGGAGCATCGCCGAGTTCTCCCGCAGCCTGCGGGAGAAGTTCCCCGACCGGCTCGACCGTCCCGCGGAAGCGGCCGAGGAGCGGGAGGGCGGTATCGGCTCGGTCCTCCACCTGCTCTCGTCCGGGCAGTTGGGAGTCGAGGACGCGGTCACGCGGCTGGGAAGGAGCGGCCCCGATGGGCGATGAGTTGAGGGACCTCCTCCAGGCGGTCGCGACGGGCGCGCTCGCGGAGGACCGCGCCCTGCCGCTGCTGCGCGGGCTGCTGGAGCCCGGAATCCCCGCACCAACCGGAACGCCGGAGGCGCCGGCACCGGAGCCTTCCGCGCGGAACGGAGCCGAACCGCGCCCGTTCGACGAGCCGGCCGAGTCGCGGTACCCGCTCAGCCGGGGTCAGGCAGCACTGTGGGCGATCCAGCAGGACGACCCCGCCTCGACCGCGTACAACCTCCCGCTGGCCCTGCGGATGCGGCCGGACGCCGACCCGGTCGTCCTGCGGCGCGCGCTCGCCGCGGTGGTACGGCGGCACCCCGCCCTGCGGATCAAGGTCGCCGCGGGGGAGGGAGGACCGGAGCAGGTCGTCACCGACCGCCCGTGCACACTCGCCGAGTCGGACTTCGCCCATCTCACCGAGGGAGAGGCGCGGGAGCGGGTGCGGCGGCTCATCCACACGCCGTTCGACGTGGAGCACGACCCGCTCCACCGCGCCTACTTCGTCCGCGGACCGTGGTCGGGGCCGGTGCTGCTGCTCGTCTTCCACCACCTCGTCACCGACGGCGTCTCCAGCCACCTGCTGCTGCGCGAGCTCGTCGCCGAGTACGAGAGCCGCGCGACGGGCGGCGACCCGGTGCGGCCCGAACCGTCCGTCCCCTACAGCGTGTTCGTGCGGCGGCAGCGGGAGCTGCTCGCCGGACCCGAGGCGGCGGAGGACAAGGCGTACTGGACGGGCAGGCTGCGGGGCGCGTCGAGCGGAGCCGTCCTCGACCGGCTCGCCGACCGCCACCGGACGCAGCCGTCGCGGCCGCCGGGCGCGAGCGTGCAGTTGGGGCTCGCCCGCGCCGAGTGGGAGGCGGTCCGCGAGGCGGCGAGGCGACTGCGGCTGACGCCGTTCACGGTGGCCCACGCCGCTTTCGTCTGGCTGCTCCACCGCTACAGCGGCGCGGACGACATCTGCGTGACGGTCCCCACCGACGGCCGCCACGAGCAGCGGTTCGACCGCACCGTCGGGTACCTGATCAACCCCGTGGTGCTCCGCACCGCCTGCACGCCGGAGATGACGGTCCGCGAACTGTGCACCGCGGTGCACGAGGAGCTGCTCGACGCCGAGGACCACAGCCGGTACCCGTTCGCCGAGGTCGTCGGCGACCTGCGGCGGGAGGGCGGCGGCCCGGCCGAGTTCGACATCGGCTTTTATCTGCAACAGGGCGTCGGCAGGGACCTGGACATGGCGGCGGGCCAGACGCTTATCGAGGACGCCCTGGACTTCACGCAGGAAGGAGAGTCGGACCTCGTCCTGGAGGTCGTGGTGCGCGACGGCGGCGGGGCGCTGGTGTACGCCAAGTACGACCCCGCCCGCTTCGAGCGGTCCACCGTCGAGCGCTTCGCCGAGCACTACCGCGTACTCCTCGCGCGGATGGCCGAGGACACCGAGGGCGTACTCGGCGCCGTCGAACTCGCCGACCCGCGCGAGCGGCAGCTCCTGCGCGAGGTGAACTCCACCGAGGCCGACGACCCCTGCCATCCGACGGCCGCCGAACTCGTCCTCGCCCAGGCCGAACTCACGCCCGAGTCCACGGCGCTGGTGGATGCGGAGCAGAGCCTGAGCTACCGCCGACTCGCCGACCGGGTCCGCCTCCTCGCCGCCGTGCTGCGCGAGCGCGGGGTGCGGGAGGGGGCGCTCGTCGGTGTGTTGGCCGACCGCCGGGCCGAACTGGTCGTCACCCTGCTGGCGGTGGGCTGCGCCGGCGGTGCCTACGTGCCCCTCGACGCGCAGTTTCCCGCGGAACGCCTGGAGTTCATCGCCTCGGACGCCGGGCTCACCGTCCTCGTCGCCGACACGGCGTCCGCTTCCGCGCTCCCCTCGGCCCCCGTCGAGGTGCTCCTCCTCGACGAGGTCGACTGGAACGACTCGGCGGCGCCCCGCCTCGACCCGGTGGACCCCGTACCCGGCGGCTTCAACGACCGCACGGCTTACGTGCTCTACACCTCGGGCTCCACCGGCGTCCCGAAGGGGGTGCGGATCAGCCACGGCAACCTCGCCAACTTCCTCGCCTCGATGCGGGAGCGGCCGGGCTGCGCCGCGGGGGACCGGCTGCTCGCCGTCACCACCGTCGGCTTCGACATCGCCGGGCTCGAACTGCTGCTCCCGCTCACCTGCGGAGCCACCGTCGAGATCGCCCCGAGCGAGGTCGTCCAGGACGGGTTCGCGCTCCGCGAGCGGCTGGAGAGCTCCGCGCCGACGCTGGTGCAGGCGACCCCCGCGACGTGGCAGATGCTGCTCGCGGCCGGCTGGACGGGGCGGCTTCCGGGGAAGATCCTCTGCGGTGGCGAGGCACTGCCGCCCGCGCTCGCCGAGAAGTTGCTCAACCGGGCCGACGAGGTCTGGAACATGTACGGACCGACCGAGACGACGATCTGGTCGTCCGTCGCCCGCGTGCTGCCGCACCGCTCCACCGGCGTCGGCACCCCCGTCGCCAACACCCGCATCCACGTTCTCGACGAAGAGCGGAGGCCGGTCCCCTTCGGCGTCACCGGCGAGGTCCACATCGCCGGACACGGGGTCGCCCTCGGCTACCACGGCAGGCCCGAGCTGACGGCGGAGAAGTTCCCCGACGGCGCCTTCCTCGGCGAACCCGGGCGACTCTTCAGGACCGGGGACGCGGGGCGCCACCTGCCCGACGGCAGCCTCGAAATCCTCGGCCGCCTCGACCGGCAGGTCAAACTCCGCGGCTACCGCATCGAACCCGGCGAGATCGAGGCCGCGTTGAGCCGCAGCGACCTCGTGGAGGAAGCGCGGGTGCTGCTGCGCGAGGACACGCCGGGCCACTCGGCGCTCGTCGGCTTCGTGCGCGTACCGGCGACGGCGGACCCGGCGGCCGCCGCCCGCATCCTGGACGACTCGGCGGCGTGGCTGCCCGGCTACATGGTCCCCGCCCGCCTGGTCTTCCTCAGAGCCTTCCCGCAGACGCCGAACGCGAAGATCGACACCGGGCCGCTGGAGCGCCTCGGGCTCGACGAGATCGTGCGCACGTACGGGCATCCCGCCGGCGCCGAGCGCCCCGCCGCGGACGACACGGCCCAACCGCCCGCGCAACCGCCCTCGTCGGGCCCGCTCGCCGAGGAACTCCTCGGCTGGGTCGCCGAGTTGGCGCAGCTCCCCGCCGACGAGGTCTCCCCGCGGCGCCCACTGGGCGACTTCGGCTTCGACTCGATCCGCTTCACCCGGCTCAGCGCCGTACTCCGCGACCGGCTGGACCTGGCGGTGGCGCCGACGGTCTTCTACGGGCACCCCACCGTCGAGGCGCTCGCCGAGCACCTCCTCGACCGGTTCCCCGAGCAACTCGCCGCCCGCTACGGCGCGTCGGCGGAGCCCGGGGCGCCCGCGGCCGCCGGAAGGGCCACGGTCCGGGAGAGCGTCGCGCCCGTCCGCCCGGCCGAGGTCGGGGCCGCCAACGGCTACCCGCCGGTGGCGATCACGGGTATCGGCGCGCGGTTGCCGCGCTCCGAGACGCTGGAGGAGTTCTGGGCGCACCTCGCCGCGAAGCACGACCTCGTGACGCCCTACCCGCAGGAGCGCGGTTTCGCGCGCGCACTCTTCGACCGGCACGGCGGCGACGATCCCCGGGCGTTCCAGGGCGCGTTCGTACCGGACGTGGCCGGGTTCGAGGCCCCGCTCTTCCGCGTCTCCCCGCGGGAGGCCGCCCAGATGGACCCGCAGCAGCGGTTGCTGCTGCATGCCGCACACGAGGCGATGCAGGACACCGGCCTCGCGCCGGAGGAGTTCTCCGGCACCGCGACCGGCGTCTTCGTCGGCCTCACGGGCGCCGACTACTTCAGCCTGCTCGGGCACGAGGCCGCGTCGGACGACCACTTCCTGCTCGGCAACGTCGCCTCCGTCGCCGCCAACCGGATCTCCCACCTCTTCAACCTCACCGGGCAGAGCGCCATCTACGACACCGCCTGCTCCAGCTCGCTCGTCGCACTCCACCGCGCCGCCCGCGCCCTCCAACTCGGCGAGTGCGACACGGCACTCGCCGGCGGCGCCAACCTGCTGCTTGCGCCGTACGGCTTCCTCGGCCTGCGCCGCGCGGGGATGCTCAGCCCCGACGGCAGATGCAAGACCTTCGACGCGCGCGCCGACGGCTACGGGCGGGGCGAAGGCGTCGTGCTGCTCATGCTGAAGCTGCTCGACCGGGCGCGGGCCGACGGTGACCCGGTGCACGGCGTCCTCATCGGCTCGGCGGAGAACCACGGCGGCCGCACCCACTCGCTGACCGTCCCCAACCCCCGCGCACAGAGCGACGTGCTGGTGAGCGCCCACGAGGCGGCGGCGGTCTCCCCGGCCTCCGTCGGCTACATCGAGGCGCACGGAACGGGCACGGAACTCGGGGACCCCATCGAGGTCGAGGGGCTGAAGGACGGCTTCGCGCGACTGGCGGACCGCTGGGGCCGGGCGCCCGAACCCGCGGGCGTCGCGCTCGGCTCCGTGAAGACCAACATCGGGCACCTGGAGGCGAGCGCGGGGGTGGCCGGCGTGGTGAAGGTGCTGCTGGCGATGCGGCACCGCACCCTCCCGGGGCTCGTCCACCTCGACGACCCCAACCCCATGCTCGAACTCGACGGCAGCCCCTTCCGCCTCCAGCGGGAGACCGCGACCTGGAAGCCCGCACGCGGAGCGGACGGCGAGCCCCAGCCGAGGCGGGCGGGTGTCAGCTCGTTCGGCATGGGCGGCAGCAACGTGCACGTAGTCCTCGAAGAGGCAGAGGAACGGTAGATGGCTGACAGGCAGAACGTCTCTTCGCAGCGGTACCTGGTGGTGCTGTCCACTTCGGGGAGCGAGCAGCTCACGCGGTACGCGGACCGTCTGGCCCGGTGGGCCGCGCGCCGCGCCGACGAGGAGCGCGGCACCGGGACCGACACCCTGGCGCGCTGTGCATACACCCTGTGGGCGGGCCGGCAGGAACTCGGCGAGCGGCTCGCGCTCGTCGTCTCCTCGCTCGACGAACTCGCCGAGCGGCTGGGCGCGTTCGCGGCCGACCCGGAGGGCGCGCACGGACTGGCGCGCGGCAGCGCGGCACCCGGCGGCTCCGCGGCGAGCGGCGGCCCCGAGGAGCTGGCGCGGCTCTGGGTGGCCGGTGCCACCGTGGACTGGCGCCGTCTGCACCCCCGGCCGCGGCCCGCCCGGCTCTCCTTGCCGGTGCCGCCCGCCGCCACCCGGGAGTACTGGGTGGCCGAGCCGAAACCGCGTCCGGCCGTCGGTCCGGCCGCGCACCCGCTGCTCGCCGAGGCCGTGGACGCCGAAGGGCAGGAGTTCGCCGTCACGCTGACGGGCGACGAGTTCTTCCTGCGGGACCATGCGATCGGCGAGGTCCGCCTGCTGCCCGCGGTCGCAGCCCTGGAGCTGGCGGCGGCGACCGCGGCGCGCACCGGGCGCGGCCGGGTACGGACCCTCACCGACGTGCTGTGGGCGCGGCCCATCACCGTCACCGACGAGCCCGTGCGCGTCCGGTTGCGCCTCAACCCCTCGCCCGACGGGGTCTCCTACGAGGTGGACCGCGGTGACGAGGGCGCGGTCTGCTCCCTCGGCCGGATCGGCTTCGACGAGGGCGAACCCGCCGGCGAGGAGCTGCTCGACCTCGCCGAGGTCCGCGCCCGCTGCTCGCGCACGGTCACGGGCGAGGAGTGCTACGCGCTCTTCGATCGGCTCGGCGGGGGGTACGGGCCGAGCTTCCGCCCGTTGCACTCCGTGGTGTGCGGCGAGAACGAGGCGCTGGCGAGGCTCGAGGTGCCGGAGGCCGTCGCCCTTCCCCACGAGCAGTTCACGCTGCACCCCTCGCTCCTCGACGGCATGCTCCAGGCCGCCCTGTGGTCCGCGCCCGCGCCCGAGGCCACCACCGAGCGCCAACTGCCCTTCTCACTGGCTTCGTTGGAGCTCGTACGCCCGCTGCCGGCACGCGGCTACGTCCACGCCGTACGCGCGGCCGGCTCCCCGGCAACGGCAGGGCACGACCTCACCCTCACCGACGACGCCGGCCGGGTCGCACTGCGCCTGCGTGGCCTGGTCACCCGCAAGGTCGGCGGCGTCCACGAACTGCGCCCCGCCGAGCGGGAAGCGGCGAGCGGCACGTTCGCCTTCGAGGAGGTGTGGCAGCCCTCGCCGCCGGGCGAGGCGCGGCAGGCGGACGGTGCCGTGCTCGTCGTCGGCGCCGACTCCGGTCTGGGCGCGCGGCTGGCGCCCGGAACCGTCGAGGCCGTACGGCCCGGCAGCGGGCTGACGGCGGAGCGGGACGGCGGCTGGCGCCTGCGGTGGGACGAGGAGGAGGACTGGGCCGCACTCTTCGGCAGGCTGAAGGAGGAAGGACGCGCGCCGACGACGATCGTCTGGGACGCCGCCGCCTTCGAGGAAGAGGGACCGCTCGACCGGCCGCTGCTGACCCTCGCCGGAGTCTTCCGCGCCTGGTCGCGCGCGAGGTTCGAGGAGCCGGTGCGGCTGCTCTACGTGTACGAGGCGGCCGGCGGCCTCGACGCGGTGCGGAGCGCCGCGCTCGACGGCCTGGCGAGGACGATCGCCAACGAGCAGCCGGGTTTTCTGATGTCCACGGTCGCGGTGCCGCCCGCCCCCGCCGAGGAGTCGGCCCGCCTGGTCGCCGCCGAGGTCGCGGCGGCGGACCACGCTTTCGCCGTCGCCCACCGCGACGGCGAGCGCCGCACCGCGCGCTGGCGGCGGCTCGACGGCTTCCCACCCGAGGGAGCGGGTCCGGTGCTGCGCGAGGGCGGCACCTATCTCGTCACGGGCGGGCTCGGTGGGCTCGGGCGCATACTCGTGCGGCATCTGGCGGCCCGGCGCCGCGTGCGCTTCGTGCTCACCGGCCGCTCGCCGCTCGACGGCCATGCGGCGCAGCACCTCGCCCGACTGCGCGAGGAGGGCGTCGATGCCGTCTACCGCCGGGCCGACCTGGGCGAGCCCGGTGCGGCCGAGGCGCTCGCCGAGTGGATCGGCGCGGAGTTCGGGGCGCTGCACGGGGTGCTGCACCTCGCCGGCGTGGTCCGGGACGGCTATCTGGTGCGCAAGAGCGCGGCGGAGATGGCCGAGGTGGTGGCGGCGAAGGTGTCGGGGACCGTCGCGCTGGACCGAGCCACCGCCGAACTTCCCCTCGACTTCTTCGTCGTGTTCTCCTCCGTCTCCGGTGCGGCCGGCTCCCCCGGCCAGGCCGACTACGCCTACGCCAACCGCTTCCTCGACTTCTTCGCCGACCGGCGCGAGGAGTTGCGCCGTGCCGGCCGGCGCTCCGGGCGGTCGCTCTCCCTGCTGTGGTCGCTGTGGGAGGAGGGCGGGATGAGCATGGGCGTGGACCGCTCCACGCAGGACCGCATGACGGCGGAGAAGGGTCTGCGGCCGATCGCCACGGCAGAGGGGCTCGCCGCCTTCGACGCCGCCTTCGACCACCCGCCCGCCGACGGCAGCCGCGTGCTCATCGCCGCGGGCCACGGCGAACGCATCGGCGAACTCCTCGAAGCGGCGTCCCACCGCCGGCTCGAGCGGAAGACAGCTCAACGGGGAACGGGAGGAGGCGACGAGGGGCGGACGCCGGGGGAGTTGGCCGAAAGCCACTTGAGCCGGGTCCTCGCCGACGTCTTCGAGATGCCGGCCGACGAGATCGAGCCGGAGACCGCTTTCGAGGCGTACGGCATCGACTCGATCCTGATCATGGACCTCAACAGCAAGCTGGAGGAGGACTTCGGGCCCCTGCCGAAGACGCTCTTCTTCGAGTACCAGGATCTGCGCGCGCTCGCCGGGTACTTCGCCCAGCGGCACGGCGCGCGCCTGGCGGCGCTGGCCTCCGACGGACCGGCCGACGCCCACCGTCCCGAGCTGCCGGAGGCCGAACCCGTCCCCGCCCCCGCGCCCGTCCCGGAGGAGCCCCGCGGGCGCTCGACGGGCGCGGCGGAGCCGATCGCGATCGTCGGCGTCAGCGCCCGTTTCGCCGGATCCGACGACCTGGCGGGCTTCTGGAGGAACCTCAGCGCCGGACGCAACCTCATCACCGAAATCCCCCCGGAGCGCTGGGACTGGCGGGAGTACGAGAACGCAACCGAGGCCGACCGGGCCGCCCGGCAGAGCCGATGGGGAAGCTTCCTCGACGGCATCGACCGCTTCGACCCGCTGTTCTTCGGCATCTCCCCGCGCGAGGCCGAGATCATCGACCCGCAGGAGCGGCTCTTCCTCCAGACGGCCTGGCACACCCTCGAAGACGCCGGCTACGCGAGGTCCGCCCTGCGCTCCGCGCGCGTCGGGGTCTACGTCGGCGCGATGTACGGCCTGTACCAGCTCTACGAGGGCGACGACGGGCGCATCGCCGCCTCGTCCTACGCGTCCATCGCCAACCGCGTCTCCTACACGATGGGCTTCGGCGGACCGAGCCTCACCCTCGACTCGATGTGCTCCTCGGCGCTGAGCGCCATCCACCTCGCCGTCCGCGACCTGCGGTCGGGAGACGCGGAGGTCGCCCTCGCCGGCGGCGTCAACCTGCATGTGCACCCCTACAAGTACCGCTTCCTCGGGCAGGGCCGGTTCACGTCGAGCGACGGCCTGTGCCGGAGCTTCGGCGACGGGGGAGACGGCTACGTACCGGGCGAGGGCGTCGGTGCCGTCCTCCTCAAGCCGCTGAGCAGCGCGCTGCGCGACGGCGACCACGTCTACGCCACCCTGCTCGGCAGCGCCCTCAACCACGGCGGCCGCACCAACGGCTTCACCGTCCCCAACCCGGTGGCCCAGGGCGAACTCATCGGCCGCGCGGTCGAGGACGCCGGCGTCGACCCGTCCTCCCTCTCCTACGTGGAGGCGCACGGCACCGGCACCGCGCTCGGTGACCCGGTGGAGATCCGCGGCCTGGGCGTCGCCTTCGACGCGGCCGGACTCGCACCGGGGAGCGTGCCGATCGGCTCGGTGAAGTCCAACGTGGGGCACTTGGAGTCGGCGGCCGGCATGGCGGCCCTGTGCAAGGTGCTGCTCCAGATGAAGCACCGGACCCTGGTCCCCTCGCTCCACTCCGAGACCCTCAACGCCCATATCGATTGGGCGGATTCGCCGTTCTACGTGCAGCGCGAGTCCGCGCCGTGGCTCCCCGCCGAGGGCAGCCCGCTCCGCGCCGGAATCAGCTCCTTCGGCGCCGGCGGGTCCAACGCGCACCTGGTCGTCGAAGAGCACCCGTCGGCCTCCGGGCCCGCGGATGCCGAAGCCCCGCGGGAGCCGCAGGTCTTCCCCTTCTCCGCGAAGACGCCGGAGCGGCTGCGCGAACTCGCGCGCCGGTTCGCCGAGTTCCTCGGCACGGGCGCCCACCACGATCCGGCCGCTGTCGCCTACACCCTCCAGGTGGGCAGGGAGGCGCTCGACGAGCGCCTGGCCGTCGTCGCCTCGTCGACCGAGGAGCTGCTCGCCGCGTTGACGGCCTGCGCCGCGGACCGTCCGCTCCCGTCCGGTGCCCGGCGGGACAGCGTGCGCAGCGGAGCGCGGGACCGTGCCGCCCGGGTCTCCCGGGACGAGGTGGAGGAGGCGGTCGAGCGCCGCGACGCGGAAGCCCTCGCCGCGCTGTGGGTCAGGGGCGGAGCGCCGCGCTGGGAGCGGCTGCACCGCACGGTGCCCGGGCGGGTGCCGCTCCCCGGCTACCCCTTCGAGGAGTTGCGCTGCTGGATCACGGAGGGGGATACCCTCGCGCCCCCGCCGAGCGGGGCGGCCCCCGGCGCGGGTACGCCGCACGGCACCGAGCACCCCTGGCTCGACGGAGTCGACGCCGCCGCGAGCCTCGACGGCACCGTCACCTTCACCGCCCGGTTCACCGAGGCGCACCCCGTGATCGACGACCACCGGGTGGCCGGCGTCCCGCTGCTGCCGGGCGTCGCCGTACTGGAGTTGGCGCGCGCGGCCGTGCGGGAGGCAGGGCTGCCCGAACGCCTCGTGCTGCGCCGGGTCCGCTGGCTCAGGCCCCTGACCGCGCAGGGCCGGGAGCGCGCGGCGCACCTCTCGCTGCGGACGTCGGGGGAAGCGCTCGCCTTCACCCTGCGCGACGCCGATGCCGATGCCGCCGACGACAACGCCGCGCCGGTGCTGGCGCAGGGCACGGCCGAGCCGCTCCCCGCGGGCGCCGAGGAGGAGCCGCTCCCGATCGAGGAGATCGAGCGGCGCTGCCCCCGGCGCTTCGAAGGCGACCGGCTCTACGAGGAGTTCGCCGCGGCCGGACTCGTCTACGGACCGACGCTGCGCGGCGTGGAATGGGCGGCGGCGGGGGAGGGCGAGGCCCTCGCCCGGCTCGCCGCCCCCGTGCACGCGCATGCCGGATACGCGCTCGACCCGGCGCTGCTCGACGGCGCCCTGCACGCCTTCGCCGTGCTCCGCGACCGCGAGTCGGGCCGGCCGATGGTGCCGTACGCGGTGGAGGCCGTGGAGATCCACCGCCCAGCCGTCGACGGCTACGCCCACATCCGTGCCACGGGCCCCGACCGCTACGACGTGTCCCTGCTCGACGAGGAAGGCAGGACCTGCGTGCGGCTGCGTGCCCTCGCGCTGCGGCCTGCCTTCGACGCCACCGAGGCCGCGCCCCCCGCCGAACCCGCCAGGTACGACGGCAGCGACCTGCTCGACGGGCTGCTCTTCGTCCCGCGCTGGAGGCCGCTCCAGCTGCCCGCCGAGGGAGCCGCGACGGGCGGGATCACCTGGATCGTGCACGACGCCGGAACGCTGCCGCTCGCCGAGGAGTTGGCCGCGCGGTCGGACGGTCCCGTGCTGACCCCGGTCGAGCGGCTCGCCTCGCTCGACGGCCAAGCTCCGCCGGAGACCGTGTACTTCGTGGCGGGCTCCGCTCGCGAGGGTACGCGCCACGACGACGCGGCCGACCTCGAGGAGAGCCAGCAGCGCGGGGTGCTCGCGCTGTTCGGGCTGGCGAAGTCGCTGCTGGCGAGCGGGGGATCGGCGCATTCCCTCCGGTTGGTGGTGGTGACGGAGGACGTCTGCGACGTGGCCGGCGGGCCCGCGCGCAACCCCTTCGCGGGCAGTCTGCACGGACTTGCGCAGTCCCTCGCCCAGGAGTGCGCCAACTGGCAGGTGTCGCTCCTCGACTGCACCGCGGCCGAGGAGCCCCGCGCGAGGGCGGCGATGGTGGAGCGCCTGGTGGCCGCGGGGACCGCGGTCGGGGCGCAGGGGCCGCTCGTGGTGCGCGGCGGAGCAGTGCACGGCAGGACGCTCGAACCGCTGGCCGCGTCTCCCGTGGCGTCGGGCCGGATACGGCGCCACGGCGTCTACCTGCTCCTCGGCGGCGCCGGCGGTATCGGTCTGGAGATGACCGAGTGGCTGGTGCGCGAGTTCGAGGCGAAGGTCGTGCTCGTCGGCCGGAGCGCCCTCGACGAGGAGCGCGGGGCACGGCTGCGGCGGATCGACCCGGACGGCGACCGGGTGCGGTACGAGAGGGCCGACGCGGGCGACGCGGCCGAACTGGAGCGCGTCGTGGGGGAGATCACCCGCGACCACGGCGCGCTGCACGGCGTCGTCCACTCCACCATCGTGCTGCGCGACAGGAGCACGGCGAACATGGACGAGGCGACCTTCAGGGCGGCCTTGGAGGCGAAGACCAGGGTCAGCGTGGCGCTGCTCGCCGCGCTCCGGTCGCACCGCCCCGACTTCGTGCTCTTCTTCTCCTCGGCGGTCGCGCTGTCGGGGAGCGCGGGACAGGGGAACTACGCGGCGGGGAGTGCGTTCGAGGACGCTTTCGCGCACTTTCTGCAGGACCGCCTCGACACGGCGGTCCGGGTGATCAACTGGGGCTTCTGGGGCACGGTCGGCGCCGTGGCGCAGGACCACTACCGCCAGCGGCTGGCGCGCCGCGGCATCTTCTCGCTCGACCCCGCCGAAGGGAGCGCGGCGGTCGACCAGGTGCTCGCGCAGGAGCACCGGCAGGTGCTCGTCACCAAGGCCAGCAGGGACGTACTCACGGCCGCCGGGGTCGACTTCACCGGTACGGCCGGCGAAACCGGCCTCGCGCTCCTCGACGAGGCCGCTGCCATGCCGCCCGTACCGCCGCTCCTCGCCGACGACGTCGCGGAGCGGCTGGACCGCGTCATGCTCGACTGGCTCTGGCTCCTCTTCCGTGCGGAGGGCGTCTTCGGCGCACCGGAGGAGCGGTGGACGGAGGCGGAGTTGGCGGCGCGGCTCCGTGTCGTCCCCGCGCGCAGGCGCCTCTTCGCCGAGCTGGTGCGGGCGCTCACCGAGCGCGGACGGCTGCGGGAGGAGGGCGGCGCGCTGGTGACCGGCGCACCCCCGGCCACCGGCGACCCGGAGCAGGAACTGGTCGGACTCTGCGCGCGGACCGAGGCGCTGGAAGGCTTCGAGCGGCTGCTCGGGCCCTGCATGCACCACCTGTTCCGCGTCATGCGCGGCGAGGTCCGCGCCACCGACGTGCTCTTCCCCGGCGGTTCCACCGCGCTCGTCGAGGGTGCCTACCGGGGCAGCCCGGTCGTCGACCGGGCCAACGAGCTCGCCGCCTCCGCCGTCGCCCGGTGCCTCGCCGAGCGGGCGGGGGGCACGGGGGAGCCGTTCACCGTGCTGGAGGTCGGCGCGGGCACCGGTGGCACAACCGCCGCCGTACTGCCCGTACTTGCCGAGGCGGGCTCGCCGGTGCGATACGTCTACACGGACCTGTCCGTGGCGTTCCTCCAGCACGGCAGGGAACGCTTCGCCGAGCGGTACTCCTTCGTGGAGTTCACGACGCTGGACGCCGGCCGCGACCCGCGGGAGCAGGGACTCCCCGAGGCCGGTTTCGACATGGTCGTCGCGGCCAACGTGCTGCACGCCACCGAGGACCTGCTCGCCACCCTGGGACACGTGGGCACCCTGCTGCGGCCAGGGGGCTGGCTCGTCCTCAACGAGGCGAGCAGCAACGTCCTGACCACCACCCTCACCTTCGGGCTCCTCGACGGCTGGTGGCTCAACAAGGACGCACACCTGCGGCTCCCGGGCTCGCCGCTGCTGTCGGGCCCCGGCTGGCAGGAAGCGCTCGCCGCCGCCGGGTTCGCGGACAGCCGGGTACTGCCTGCGGACGAGGGGGAGAGCCAGTGCGTCGTGGTCGCCGAGGCGGCGCGGCGGGAGCTTCCGGCGGCCCCCGGGCCCGCCGCGGGTCCGGCTGCACCTGCCGCGGTGGCGCCGGTCGAGGTGGCGTCTGCCGCGGTCGGCGGAGGCGGCGGCGCGCTGCGTGCGGCCGTCGAGGAGTACGTGCGGCGGCCCTTCAGGGAAATCCTCCACATCGCAGACGAACGGCTCTTCCACGACGAGACGTTCGAGAACTTCGGCGTCGACTCGTTGACCACTCCGCGGATCGCCGACGAGTTGGCACCCGAGACCGGCACCTCGCTGCCGGCGACGCTCCTCTTCGAGTACCCGACGATCGGCCAACTCGTCGACTACTTCCTCGAACACCACGCGGACGCGCTGCGTACGGCGCTCCTGCCGGAACCCGACGCCGCCGAGGAGCGCCCCGCCGCGAGCAGCTCGGGGGCGACCGCCGAGCCGCGGCGCGCGCCGGAGACCGGTTCCCTTGCGGAGGTGCCGGAGGACGCGTGGCAGCCGATCGCCGTCATCGGGATGGCCGGGCGCTATCCGGGGGCACGGAACCTCGACGCGTTCTGGGAGAACCTCAGCGCCGGCCTGGACTGCGTGCGCGAAGTCCCGCCGGAGCGCTGGGACTGGCGGCGGCACACCGCCGTGGGCGGTGCCGCGGTCAGCCGCTGGGGCGGATTCCTCGACGGCATCGACGAGTTCGACCCGCGCTTCTTCCAGATGTCCCGCAAGGAGGCCGAGGTCACCGACCCGCAGGAGCGGCTCTTCCTCCAGACGGCGTGGCACACCCTGGAGGACGCCGGCTACCCGCGAGCGCGGCTGCACGACGCCAGGGTCGCCACTTACGTCGGCGTCATGTACGGCCACTACCAGCTCTACGAGAACGAGGAGGGCGTCGCGGGCGGCATGGGTTACGCCTCGATAGCCAACCGCGTCTCCTACCTCCTCGGCCTCCGGGGCCCCAGCCTCGCCGTGGACAGCATGTGCTCGTCCTCGCTGAGCGCGATCCACCTCGCCTGCGGTGCGCTGATGCTCGGGGACGCGGAGTACGCGCTCGCGGGCGGCGTCAACCTCGCCGTGCATCCGCGCAAGTACGACCAGCTCGCCGTCGGAGGGTTCACCTCGAGCGACGGGCGCTGCCGCAGCTTCGGTGCGGGCGGCGACGGCATGGTCCCCGGCGAGGGCGTGGGCGCCCTCCTGCTGAAGCCGCTGGCGCTCGCCGAGCGGGACGGCGACCGCATCCACGCGGTGATCCGCGGCAGCGCGCTCAACCACGGCGGCAGGACGAGCGGTTACGCGGTACCCAACCCCGTGGCGCAGGGCGAACTCATCTCGCAGGCGGTGCACCGTGCGCGGATCGATCCGGGCACGGTCTCGTACATCGAGGCGCACGGTACGGGCACCGCGCTCGGTGACCCCGCCGAAATGGCCGGCCTGGTGCGGGGTTTGGGCGAACGGGGCGCGGACGCCCCCGAGGTCGCGCTCGGTTCGCTGAAGTCGTCCGTCGGCCATCTCGAGTCCGCCGCGGGCGTCGCGGCCGTCACCAAGGTGCTGCTCCAGATGCGGCACGGGGAACTGGTGCCCTCCCTCCACGCCGAGCAGCTCAACCCCCGTATCGACTGGGAGAGCGTGCCGTTCCGCGTCCAGCGGGAGCGCGCCGCCTGGCGGCGGAACGGGGCGCCGCTGCGGGCCGGGGTCAGCGCCTTCGGTGCCGGGGGGGCCAACGCGCACCTCGTGCTGGAGGAGTACGCGGCGCCGGCTCCCCGACGCGGCGAGGACCGGCCGAGGCTCTTCGTCCTGTCGGCCCGCACCCGGGACGCGTTGCGCGAAGTCGCCGCCGACCTGCGCCGGTTGCTGGACCGCGGCACGGCCGGTGCCGCAGCGCCCGGCCTCGCCGCGCGGCTCGCCGCCGACCTCGCCGACCTCGCCGGGGCTGCCGCCACACCCGAGGAACCGCTCGTCGAACTCGGCCTCGACCTGATCGCGGTGCTGGACCTGGTGCGCCGCGTCGCGGAGCGCCACGGCCTCGACCCGGACCGGCTCGGCCCCGGCGACCTGCACGAACTCCTCACCCTGCGGCAGGTCGCCGAGGCGCTCGCCGGCGGGCCCCGGCCGGAGGCGCCGCCCGGCGAGGCGCTCGACCTCGACAGGGTGGCCTGGACGCTCCAGGCGGGCCGCGAGCCGATGGCCGAGCGGCTGGCGG
>NZ_AJTQ01000303.1 GCF_000262345.1 Streptomyces xiaopingdaonensis
CCGACGCGGCGCAACTGAGCGCCGCGCTCGGACGCTTCGCCGCGGGCGACGACGGCGGCGTGCTGCTCGGCACCCCCGGCTCGGAGAGCCGGCTGCGGCCGTCGGAACCCCAACCGGTCGGCGAGGCGGCCGGCGCCGCGGCCCTGGAAGCCCTCGCACGGCGCTGGTTGGCGGGCACGGAGTTCGACTGGGACGCGCTCTACCCCTCCCGGCCGGCGCCGATCTCGCTCCCCTCCTACCCGTTCGCGCGCGAGCACTGCTGGCTGCCGGGGGCGCACGTCCCCGCCCGGCAGGCGCCTCCGGCCGCCGCGCCCGCCCCGCCCGCGCCGACCGCCTACGCCGAGACGGCAGACGACCGGGAGGCGCCGGACGCCGCGGACCCGTCCCGCGTCGAGGAGCGGGTGCTGAGCCTGCTCTCCGACCTCACCGGCTACCCGCCGGCCGAACTCGATCCCCGACTCAGCTTCCACGCGCACGGGTTGGACTCCCTCAGCCTCATCCGCCTCGCCGACCGGCTGAACGCCGCGTACGGACTGTCGCTCACCCCCGACACGTTCCTCGACGCGACGACCCCGGCCGCACTCTCCGCCTTCCTGTGCCGGGAGCACGGGGACGAACTGCGCCGGACGGCCGAGCACGGGACGGACCGCGACCGGGAGCCGGCCTCCGGGCCGCAACCGCCGGCCGGTCCCGAACCGAGCCCCGGCCGCCACCCGGCGGCCGAGAGGGAAGCGCGGGCCGCCGCGGCGCCCTCACCCTCGCCGGGCTCCGACCCCGTGGTGGTCGTCGGCATGGCGGGCGTCATGCCCGACTCCCCCGACCTGGTCGCTTTTTGGTCGAACCTGGAGAGCGGCGGCGACCTCGTCTCCGAAGTCCCGGCCGACCGTTGGGACTGGCGCGCCGCGTACGGCGACCCTTCCGAGTCGCCCGACCGCAGCCGCGTCCACCGCGGCGGCTTCATGCCGGGCGTCGACGGCTTCGATCCGCTCTTCTTCGGCATCTCGCCCCGCGAGGCCGCATGGATGGACCCCCGGCAGCGGCTGCTGCTGCGCACCGTGTGGAGCGCGATCGAGGACGCGGGGATCGACCCGGGCGAGCTCGCCGGCACGCGCACCGGCCTGTTCGTGGGCGCGGGCGCCGCCGAGTACGCGGATCTGATCCGGCGTTCCGGCGTGCCTGTCGACGCCTACGCCTCGACAGGGCTCACCCCCTCGATGCTGGTGAACCGCATCTCCTACC
>NZ_AJTQ01000304.1 GCF_000262345.1 Streptomyces xiaopingdaonensis
GTTCGCTGGTGGCGCTCCACCGCGCCGTCGAGGCGTTGGAGGGCGGGCACTGCGGGACGGTGATCGCGGGCGGCGTCAGCCTGATGCTCTCGCCGACGGGCTTCGCGGCCCTGGAGCAGGCGGGGATGCTCAGCGAGGACGGCGTGGGCCGCGCGTTCGACAGGGCGGCGAGCGGATACGTGCGCGGCGAGGGTGTGGGAGCCGTGGTGCTCAAGCGCCTCAGCGACGCGCTGGCGGCGGGCAACCCGATCCACGCCGTGGTGCGCGGCACCGCCGTCAACCACGGAGGGCGCGCCAACTCGCTCACTGCGCCCAACCCCCGGGCGCAGGCGGACGTCATCGTCGACGCGCACCTGAAGGCCGCGGTCGACCCGCGCACCATCGGCTACGTGGAGGCCCACGGCACCGGGACCGTCATCGGCGACCCGGCCGAAGTGAACGGCCTGCGGCAGGCGTTCGACAGGCTCTACGAGCACTGGGGCCACCCGACGCCGCAGGAGCCGCACTGCGCGCTCACCGCGCTCAAGAACGCGATCGGCCACCTGGAGCCGGCCGCCGGGATCGCCGCGTTCCTGCGCGGTCTGCTGGCGCTCCGCCACCGGCGCGTCCCGGGGAACGCGAACGTACGGGAGCTCAACGGCTATCTGCGGCTGGAGGGTTCGCCGTTCCACGTGCCCTTCGAGAGCCGGCCGTGGGCCGACCGGCGGGACGCGGAAGGGCGGGAACTGCCCCGCCGCCTCGGAATCAGTTCGTTCGGCTACGGAGGAGTGAACGCCCACGTGGTGCTGGAAGAGTACGCGGGCGCCGACCCGGCGGCCGAGCCCGAGCCGGTGGTCTTCGCTCTCTCGGCGAGGGACCCCGAACGCCTGCGTGCGTACGCGAAGTCCTTCGTCTCCGCGCCCGCCTCGCCCGTCGGCCGGTCCGTCCCCGGCGCTTGGGCGAGCGATCCGGTGCGCACCGCCTACACCCTCCAGGTCGGACGGCCCGCGCTCGCCGAGCGGCTCGCACTGGTCGCCCGCGACGGCGAGGAGATCCGCGGCCGGCTGCGCGACTGGCTGGCGGGCCGCGGCGACGGGGTGCTGACGGGCCGTGTCGCACGCGGAAGCACGCCGCCGCAACTCCCGGAGGACGAGGCGAACCTGCACGCGGTCGCCGCCGCATGGGTGCGCGGCGCGACCGTCGACTGGCCGGCGCTCTACCGCACGGTGCCGGGCCGCCGCTCGCTGCCCACCTACCCGTTCGCCGAGGAGCGCCACTGGTTCGCGGCGCGGGAGCCCGCGGCGGGGGACGCACCTCCCGCCGTCGAGGCCGTCCCCGACGATCTCCTGCTCTTCGAGACCGAGTGGCGGCAGGCACCGAGCCCGCCCCCCGCTGCCGCACCTTTCGACGGCACCACCCTCGTCCTCTCGGAGGACGGCGCTCCCGCGCTCCGTCTGCCGGGGACGACCGTGACGGTGCGTCCGGGCCCCGCCTTCGCCGACCTCGGCGAGGACACGTACGCGCTCCACCCCGACCGCCCGGAGGAGTACGCCGGGCTGGTCGCGGCGCTGAGCGCGCGCGGGCAGCGGGTCGGCCGCATCGTCCACCTCCGCGCGTTCTCGCCCGACGGCGCGGAGCACCGCTCCCGCTACGGTCCCGAACCGCTCTTCCTCCTGCTCAAGGCCGTCACCTCGGTCGACGCCGCGGCGCTCGAACGGGTCCAGGTCGCCACCGGCGCGCACGAGGACCCGGCGCTCGCCGAGGCGTGGGCCGGCTTCGCCGGCTCGCTCGCCGCCATCGCCCCGGGCACGGAGTTCTCCGTGATCCGCTTCGCCGGCCCCTGCGAGGAGAGCGCGCTGCGGGCCGAACTCACCGCGGACCGGCTGGATGCGGCCGTCGTCCGGTACGAGGGGACCGTCCGCCGTACCCAGCACCAGCGCGAGCGGCGGGCGGCGGAGCGGGGCACGGGAGCCGGGCCGGTGCTGAGGGAGCACGGCGTCTATCTGATCACCGGCGGCATGGGAGGTCTCGGGCAGCTTCTCGCGCGTTCCCTGGCAGCCGGGCAGCGCGGGAGGCTGGCCCTGCTCGGACGCTCCCCGCTCGACGACGCGGGCCGGGCCCGACTCGGCGAACTGCGCGACCTCGGCGCCGAGGTCGCCTACTACCAGGCGGACGTCGCCGACGCCGCGCGGATGGCGGAAGTGGTCGACGCGGTCGTCTCCGAGTGGGGAACGCTCAACGGCGTCTTCCACCTGGCGGGCACCGTCAGCGGGCGACCGCTCCCCGAGAAGGACCTCAACGAGCTGCGCGCCCGACTGCGGCCCAGGATCGACGGCACCCGGGTGCTCGACGAGGCCACCGGCGGCCAACCGCTCGATCTCTTCGTCCTGTACTCCTCGTCCTCGGGCCACTTGGGCGACTTCGGCCTCGTCGACTACGCCTTCGGCGCCCGCTACCTCGACGGCTTCGCCGAGGCACGCGAGGCGTCCCGCGCGGAGGGGCTGCGCAGGGGGCGGACGGTGGCCGTCGACTGGCCGATGTGGCGGGACGGCGGGATGCACGTCGACCCGGACGACGAGAAGCGCTACTTCGCCTCGACCGGCTTCCGCTTCCTGGAGACCGAAGAGGCCGAGCGCGTGCTGGAGTTGGCGCTCGGCGCGGGGACCGGCCGACTGCTGGTGGTCCCCGGCGACCCGGAACGCGTACGCGCACACGTGCGTGCCTCCGAGGCCGGCACCCGGCGTGCGGGGTCCTCGGGCGAGCGGGCGCCGGAGCCGGCCGCCGCGGACGCGGAGCCGGCCGGTGCGGCGCTGCGGGCCACGGTCGTCGAAGAACTGCGGCGCATCCTCACCGATCTGCTCGAAGTGCCGGCCGCGGCACTGGAGACCGACGCGGCTTTCGGCGAGTACGGACTCGACTCGTTCGGTATCAAGGCGCTGTCGCAACGCCTCGACGACCGCTACGGGATCGACCTCCCGACCACCGCTCTCTTCGCGGCCAACACGCTGGGCAAGCTTGCCGACCGTCTCGTGGCCGACCACGCGGACGAACTGCGCACCGTGCACGCCCCGGCGGCCGAGGAGCAGGCGCCCGAACGGGCCGCCGCCGCGCCGGCGCAGCGCCCCGCGGAAGCGCCGCCGGCCGAGCGCGGGAGCACGGCAGAGGAGCCGATCGCGGTGATCGGGATGAGCGGCCGCTTCCCCGGCTCACCGGATCTCGACGCCTTCTGGACCCACCTCGACGAGGGCCGCGACCTCATCGAGGAGGTACCGCCGGGCCGTTGGGACTGGCGGAAGTTGGCCGACCGCTTCCCCGGCACCCCGCGCTGGGGCGGCTTCCTCTCGGACGTCGACCGCTTCGACCCGCTGTTCTTCAAGATCTCCCCGCTCGAGGCCGAGGTGATGGACCCGCAGCACCGGCTCTTCCTCGAGGAGTCCTGGAAGGCGCTGGAGGACGCCGGCTGCCGCCCCGACTCGCTCGCGGGACGCCCGGTGTGCGTCTTCGTCGGCACGCAGTTCACCGACTACGAGTCGATGGTCCTCGGCTCGGGGGAGCCCAACGCCTACGCCGGAGCCGGGCTCGCCCGCACCATGCTCGCCAACCGGCTCTCCTACCTGCTCGATCTGCGGGGCCCGAGCGAGTCGGTCGACACCGCCTGCTCCAGCTCACTCGTCGCCCTGCACCGGGCCGTCCGCTCGCTCCGCTCCGGCGAGAGCGAACTCGCCCTGGCCGGGGGAGTGAGCCTCGTCCTCTCCCCCGAGACCACCGTGAGCGCGCACCAGCTCGGGGTCCTCGCGCCGGACGGCCGTTGCAAGACGATGGACAGCCGCGCCGACGGCTACGTCAAGGGCGAAGGCGTCGCCGCTCTCCTCCTCAAACCGCTCTCCCGCGCCCTCGCCGACGGCGACCGCGTGCACGGCGTGATCCGGGGGAGCGCGGTCAACCACGGTGGCCACGCCACCTCCCTCACCGCGCCCAACCCGGACGCGCAGGCCGATCTGCTGGTGGCCGCGTACCGGGACGCCGCGGTGCCCGTCGAGACCGTCTCGTACGTCGAAATGCACGGCACCGGGACCGAGTTGGGGGACCCGATCGAGGTGGACGCCGTCCGGCAGGCGTGGCGGCGCCTCTCGGGGGACGCCGCGGGGACCGGCCACGCGGCCGAGGTGGGGCTCGGCACCGTCAAGAGCAACATCGGGCACCTGGAGCCGGCGGCCGGGGTCGCAGGCGTCGTCAAGGTGCTGCTCGCGATGCGCAACAGGCGGCTGCCCGCCACTCTGCACGTCGAGGAGCTCAACCCGCTCGTCCAGGTCGACGGCACCCCCTTCGCTCCCGTCCTGGCGGCTCGCGACTGGCAGCCCCGCTCGGCCGACGGTGCGGCGCTGGTGCGCCGCGCCGGTGTGAGCTCCTTCGGATTCGGCGGCGTCAACGCCCATGTCGTACTCGAAGAGGCGCCCGAGCAACCCGGGTCGGAGGAGGAAGAGTCGCAGGGGCCGCACCTCTTCGTGCTCTCCGCGAGGAACACCGAGCGGCTGCGCGCGTACGCCGCCGAGACGGCCTCCTTTCTCGACCGCGAGCCGGCGGCTCCCCTCGCGGCGCTGGCCCGCACGAGTCGGACCGGCCGGACCCCGATGGCGGCGAGGCTCGCCGTTGTCGCGGAGGACACGGAGCAACTGCGGGACGCGCTGGGCGCGTTCGCCGCCTCGGGCTCGGTGGCCGAGGTCGAGGGGGCGAGTTTCGGCATGGTGGAGGGCCCGGCGTCCGGGCACGCGTGGACGGACGAGCGCGAGGGCCGCGAGTACGTGCGGCGGATGCTCCGGGAGCGGCGCGCCGAACGCCTCGCCGAACTCTGGGTCTCCGGCGTGGAGATCGACTGGTCCCAGGGCCCCGAGGCGCAGGCGCGGACGGCGTCGTTGCCGACCTACCCGTTCGCGCGCGAGCGGTACTGGCTCGGCGGCGCGGGCACCGCCGACCCGCCGCGGGCCGTGGAACCGGCGCCGGCGGAGCAGGTGTTGGCGAAGGTCTGGCGTGCCGAGGAGGCGAGCGGGGAGCCGGCCGGCGCCCTCGAAGCGGAGTCGGTCCTGGTGCTCGTGGACCCCGCCGGCGAGCGCCTGGCACGCGAGGCGTTCGGTGCCGAGGCGTCGATCGTCGTGCTGAGCGAAGAGGAGGACGCCGACCCCGAGGCGGGCAGCCGCCTCGCCGCACGCGTCCTCGCCGGGAAGCCGGTCGGCACCGTCTTCGACCTCGTCGACACCGTCGAGGAGGCGAGCGGCGAGGCGCCGGAGAGCTGGGCCCGGATCGTCCTCCTCCAGGAACTCCTCGCCCGCTTCCGGCGGACGGGCCTGTGCTACCTCCACCTCACCCGCGGCCTCGTCACCCACGAAGCCGAGCGGCCCACCCTGCGCGGCGCCGCGTTCGCCGGGCTCGTCCGCACGGTGCCCGCCGAGTACCGGGGAGTGCGGGCACGGACCGTGGACGTGGACGGTGCGGCGCTCACCCCGGAGCGGCTGCGCGCGGTCCTCGCCCGCGAACTCGCGGCGGACCCCGGCGACGCCGAGGTCTGCGTACGCCGCGGCGTACGCAACCTGCCGGTGCTGGAGCCGGTGCCCGACGGGCCGGCCGGCGCTGACTGGCGGCAGGGCCTCGGTGGCGCGCCGGTCGTGATCACCGGGGGGACCGGGGCTCTGGGCCGCGCCGTCGCCGCCGAGTTGATCGCGCACGGAGCCGACCGGCTGGTGCTCATAGGGCGGCGGGCGCTGCCCGAGCGGGAACGCTGGGAGGAGCTCCGCTCCGCGCCCGACACCGACCCCTCGCTGGCCGAGCGGGTGCGCGGGCTGCTCGCGCTGGAGCGTCCCGGCGTCGAAGTGCGGGTGCTGAGCGGCCCGTTGGACGACGGCGAGTGGCTGCGGCCGGCGCTGGAATCGGTGCGGGCCGAGTACGGTCCGATAGCCGGGGTCGTGCACTGTGCGGGGCTCGGCCGCAACGCCGATCCGGCGTTCGTCGGCAAGCGCGTCGCCGACATGCGGACGGTCCTCGCGCCCAAGGTCGCCGGAGTACGGGAGTTGAGCGCCGCGCTCGCCGACGACCCGCTGCGCTTCTTCGTGCTCTGCTCCTCGGTCTCCGGCGAGATCCCGGTGCTGGGCGCGGGGATCAGCGACTACGCCCTCGCCAACTCCTTCCTCGACAGGTTCGCCGAGTACCAGGCCGCGGTCGGCCGCGGCTGCTACCGCTCCTTGCAGTGGCCGAGCTGGCGCTCGATGGGCATGCCCGAGGTGACGACCGGCGCGTACCGGGAGTTGGGCCTGGAGACGCTCTCCACCGAGGCGGGGCTCGGACTGCTGCGCCGCGCGCTCGCCGTGCCGGACCGCCCGGTGCTGATGCCCTGCGTCACCGGCTCCGAAGCGGGCGGCCCCGAGCGGTGGTTGAAGCTGCCGACCCCGGCCGGTACCGAACCCGCCGCCCAGCCGCCGGCGCGGCTCGCCGGGGTGCGACCGGCGGACGGCCCCGCGGGCGCTCCCGGTGAGGAGGACGCGCTGCTCTCCCGGCTGGCCGGTGTCTTCGCCGCGCAGCTTCGGTTGCCGGAGAGCCAGGTGGGCGCCGAGACGCAGTTCGCCGACCTCGGCGTCGACTCGATCATGATCGCCCAGTTGCTGGTGGGCGTGGAGCGCGAGTTGGGCGTCACCGTGGAGCCCTCCGCCTTCCTGGAGCACCCCACTCTCGCTCGGCTCGCCGCGCACCTGCGGGAGCTGGGCGCCACGGCCGAGCAGCCCGACCCGGACGCACCGGCACGTACCTCCGACACCCCCACCGCGGACGCGCACGCCGACGCACCCGCCGCCCCGCACGCTCCGGCGCACGCCCCCGGCTCGGGAAAGATCGCCGTGATCGGTCTCGCCTGCCACTTCCCCGGCGCACCCGACCACGAGACGTTCTGGCGGAACCTCGCCGGCGGCACCGACTCCGTGACCGAGGTGCCCCGCGCACGCTGGGACGTCGACCGCCACTACGCCGAACACCGGGAACCGGGCCGCAGTATCAGCAAGTGGGGCGGATTCCTCCCGGACATCGAGGAGTTCGACCCGGCCTTCTTCCGCATCTCGGAGGAGGAGGCGCCGCTGGTCGATCCGCTGGTGCGGCAGTTCCTGGAGGTCGCGGTGGAGTGCCTGCACGATGCCGGCATCGACCACGAGAAGGTGGCCGGCCGGCGGATCGGGGTGTTCGCCGGGTCCCGGACGTCCAACTTCGGCTCGTACCACGCGGGTTCGGGCGGAAGCATCAGCGGTATGGCGCAGAACTTCATCGCCGCCCAGGTCTCCCACTTCCTCAACGTGCGCGGCCCCGCCATGGTCGTCGACTCGGCGTGCTCGTCCTCGCTGCTGAGCGTCCACCTGGCGGCGCAGAGCCTGCGCGCGGGCGAGTGCGAGACGGCGCTCGCCGGCGGTGTCGAAATCCTCCTCGACCAGGTGCCGTTCGTCGGCATGAGCGAGGGCCGCGCGCTGTCGCCCACCGGTCGCTGCCGCACGTTCGACGAGCGGGCCGACGGCATCGTGCTCGGCGAGGGAGCGGGGATGCTGCTGCTCAAGCGGCTGGAGGACGCCGTACGCGACGGTGACCCGGTGTGGGCCGTCATCGACGGCAGCGCCGTCAACAACGACGGCCGCACGATGGGCATCACCACGCCCAACCCCGAGGCGCAGCGCGAGGTGATCTCCGACGCGCTGCGGGCCGCGGGGGTGAGCGCCCGGGAGGTGTCGTACGTGGAGGCGCACGGCACCGGCACCATGATCGGCGACCCCATGGAGCTGCGGGCGCTGACCGACGTCTTCCGCGAGACGACCGACGAGACCGGCTTCTGCGGAGTGGGCAGCGTCAAGACCAACGTGGGGCACCTGCTGAGCGCGGCGGGCATCGCCGGGCTGATCAAGGTCGTGCTCTCGCTCCGGCACGGTCAGCTCCCGCCCACCCTGCACTGCGAGCGCACCAACCCCCGCTTCCGGTTCGACACTTCGCCGTTCTTCCCCGTCCGCCGGCTCGGGGAGTGGCGGGCGAGGGGCGGTACGCGCCGGGCGGGCGTGAGCTCGTTCGGCTTCGGGGGCACCAACGCGCACCTGCTCGTGAGCGAGCCCGACCCCGCGCTGCTCGCCGGCCGCCCCGCTCCCAGGGCCCCGCTGGAGCCGCCCCGCTACCGGCGCTCCAGGTACTGGTTCCCGGCGGCCGGAACACCCGGCGAGCAACCCACTCCATTCCTCGAACTGCGCTTCTAGGGGCGAGACTTGAGCCACACACCACCGCCGCTCGACGGTCTGAAATGCACCGTTGTGGTACGTGCCGCCGATCCGGTGATGCGGGACCACACGGTGCACGGCACCAGCATCCTGCCCGGGGTCTCCTTCCTCGACCTCGTCTACCGCATCCTGCTGTCCAAGGGCGTGGAGACCGAGACGGCCGAACTGCGGCACATCCTCTTCCAGCAGGCGGTCGCCGCCGGCGAACGCTTCGACACCGAGCTGGAGTTCCGGTTCCTCGCCCGCGAGGACCACCACCGGATCGCCGTCCGGGCCGTCCCGCTGCCGCACGAGGGCGGACGCGGTACGCCGTTCGACGTCCTCGCCTGCGAACTCCACCTGGACGAGCCGTTCCCTTCGGACGCCCTCGACCTGGAAGCGCTCCGCCGCCGCGCCGGCCGCACGGTGGACATGGCGGAGCTGTACCGGACCGTGCGCCAAGCCGGCATCGTGCACGGCGACTTCATGCGGGGACGCGGCGAACTGCACGTCGCAGAAGACGAGTTGCTCGCCGAGCTGCGTCCCAGCCCCGAGGCGGCCGCGTACCTCGGCTACTTCCACCTCCACCCGGCCTGCCTCGACGCCGCCACCCTGCTCCCCTCGCACTTCGCCGAGGCGTACACGGGCCGGTTCGGCGAACTCGCCGCCGGCGAAGGCAAGCCCTACATCCCCCTGCACATCGATTCCTTCCGCGCCCGCGGCCCGATCGGCCACGACAACCTGGTCCGTGCCACGCCGCCCAGGTACGAAGGGCACGGGGCCGATCTCAACGTCTGCGACCTCGACTTCTACGCGCCCGACGGCTCACGTGTGATGTGGCTGCACGGCCTGACGTCCAAGCGGGTACGCCAGGCCGACTCCCTCACCCGCCTCGCGGAAGCGGAGGCGCCGGGCCCCGCCGAGCCGACCCCGGCCCCCGTCCGCGCGCCCGAGCCGGACGCCGCTCCGGCGCGTGCCGGAGGCGTCCGGGCGCTGCGCGAGCTGATCGCCTCCCTGCTCGCGCCGCGGCTCGGCGTCGCCGCCGGCGCGGTCGACCAGGAGCGCGGTTTCTACGAACTGGGCCTGGAGTCCACCGCGTTGCTCGCGCTCGTCAAGGAGCTGGAGTCCGTCCTCGGCACGGAGCTGTACCCCACGCTCCTCTTCGAGTACAACACCGTCGCCGGCCTCGCCGCACACCTCGACGAGCGCGGGGCGGCCCCGTCCGCACCGCTTCCGTCCCGCCCGCCGGAGGACGCCCACGCGCCCGGCGCCTCCGACGGACGGGAGCCGGACCAGGACATCGTGTACCTGGCCGACGTCTGGGAGGAGGCGCCGCCCCGGCAAGAGGCCCCGGCCGCCCCGCGGCTGCACGTCGACCCGGACGGGAGCCTCTCCGCACCACCCGGCGGGTCCGCCACGGTGGCGTTCGGCAGCGAATTCGCCGAGGACGGCGCGGAGTTCCGGCTCGATCCCTCCTCGCCTGCGCACTGGCAGCGGCTCTTCGCACGGCTCGCCGCGCGCGAATCGCTGCCGGCCGAGATCGTCTGGTGCCCGGCCGCCGCGACCGTCGAGCGCGAGGACCAACACCGGGCGCTGCTCGCGGAGTTCACAGCGCTCCTGCACTGCGCGGCGGCCCTGGTGCGGCTGCCCGGCAGACGCGAGGTGCGCCTCGTCTACTGCCTGCACGCTCCCGACGGCACCGAGACCGCGCCGCTGGCGGCGCTGGGCGCGATGTTCAAGAGCCTCCGACGCGAACACCCCGGCTTCCGTGCGAAGTTGCTCGCGCTGGCGGAACCCGTCGCGCGCTCGGCCGCGTGGATCGAAGCCGAGGTGCGCGCCGAGGACGAGCACACCCAGGTGCGGATCGACGGCGGCGCCCCGCGAGCACGGCGTCTACCTCGTCACGGGCGGCCTCGGCGGCGCGGGCACCATCCTCGCCAGGTTCCTCGCCGAGCGGTACGCGGCACGGCTCGTGCTCTGCGGGCGCTCCCCCCTCGGCGACGTGCAGCAGCGCCTGCTCGACGAACTGTCGGACGCGGGCGCCGAGGTGCTCTACCGGCCCGCCGACGTCTCGCGGGCCGAGGACGTCGACGCACTGGTGTCCGCCGCCCGGCGCCGCTTCGGCCGCGTCGACGGCGTCGTCCACGCGGCGGGCGTCCTGCGGGACGGAATGGTGGACGGCAAGACCGCGGCCGACGCCGAGGCCGTCTTCGCGGCCAAGGTGGCAGGCACCCTGCACCTGGACGCCGCGACGCGCGGGGAGCCGCTGGACTTCTTCGTCGTCTGCTCCTCGACCGCGGCGAGTTGGGGCAGCGCCGGCCAGACCGACTACGCGTGCGCCAACGCCTTCCTCGACGCCTTCGCGCGCGACCGCGCCGAACGCGTCGCCGCGTCCGAGCGCCCCGGACACACGGTGTCGATCGCCTGGCCCGCCTGGCGCAACGCGGGGATGCGGCTCGACGAGTCCGCCCTCGCCGGCCTGCGCGCACTCGGAATGGAGCCGCTGGAGGACGGGACGGCGGCGGAGATCCTGCTGACCGCGCTCGCCGGAACGGCGGGACGCGTCATGCCTCTCGTCGGCCGGCGCGCGGAGCTCACGGCGGCAATCGGGCTCCCGGACGCGGGAGTCGAGGACGCGGCGCCCGACCGCGGACCGGGCCCGCCGGCGGTGACGGCCACCGACCGCACACCGGAGCCCGGCGGCGCGGACGAGGCCGGCCTCGGGGACGACGACACGATCGCCATCGTCGGCATCAGCGGCCGCTACCCGATGGCCGAGGACCTCGACCGCTTCTGGGAGAACCTCCGCGACGGGCGCGACTGCGTCGGCACCGTGCCCGCCGGACGGTGGGTCGAGCACGCACCGGAAGCGCACGGCGGATTCCTCGACGGCATCGACGAGTTCGACCCGCTCCTCTTCCACATCTCGCCCAACGAAGCCGCGCTGCTCGACCCGCAGGAGCGGCTGTTCCTCCAGACCGTCTGGCACACCTTCGAGGACTCCGGGCACGCCCCCGAGCGGTGGAAGGGGCGCCACGTCGGCGTCTACGTCGGCGTCATGTACAGCCAGTACCAGCTCTACGGCGTACGCGGTCCAGACGATCCGCCGGGGCCCGTCCCCTCGTCCTTCCATGCCGCCATCGCCAACCGGGCCTCGTACTTCTTCGGTCTCCACGGGCCGTCCATCGCGCTGGACACCATGTGCTCGTCCTCGCTCACCGCGATCCACCAGGCGTGCGAGAGCATCCTGCGGGACGAGTGCGAGGCCGCCGTGGCAGGCGGCGTCAACCTCACCGTGCATCCGGACAAGTACCGGCTGCTCGGCCAGTCCTCCTTCCTCTCGTCGGACGGACGCTGCCGGAGCTTCGGCGCCGGCGGCGACGGCTACGTGCCGGGCGAGGGGGTGGGCGCCGTGCTGTTGCGGCGCCTGCGCGACGCGCGGCGCGACGGCGACCAGGTGTACGGCCTCGTCCGCGGCCGCTCCCTCAACCACGGCGGGCGGACCGGCGGTTTCTCGGTGCCCGACCCGCAGGCCCAGGCGAAGCTGATGGTCGACGCCTTCCGGCGCTCGGGCACCGATCCGGCGACGCTCGGCTACATCGAGGCGCACGGCACGGGCACCTCGCTCGGCGACCCGATCGAAATCGCCGGCTTGGAGAAGGCGTTCGCGCACTCCGGCCCGGGGGAGCGCGCGGGGCGCGTACCCGTGGGCTCGGTGAAGTCCAACGTGGGACATCTGGAGTCCGCAGCCGGCATCGCCGCCGTCACCAAGGTCGTCCTCCAGCTCCGCCACCGGGAGCTGGTCCCCTCGCTCCACGCCGAGCGGCTCAACCCGGGGATCGACTGGGAGGGTTCGCCGTTCCACGTACAGCGCGAGCGCGCCGAGTGGCGCCCCCGGCAGGAGGGCGTGCCGCTGCGGGCGGGCGTCAGCTCCTTCGGCGCCGGCGGCGCCAACGCGTTCCTCGTCCTGGAGGAGCCGCCGGCACCGCGGGAGCGGCGGCGACGCGCTCCGGTGGACGGGGAGCGCCTGTACGTCCTCTCCGCGAAGAACGAGGACCGCCTGCGCGCCCTGGCGCGCCGCACGGCCGACTTCCTCGACCGCCGCCCGGAGGCGGCACCCTCCCGCGCGGGGGAGTTGGGGGAGCTGCTCGCCCGCGTCCTGCGGGACCTGCCGGGCGGCGTGGCGGCCGCCTCCCCGGGCGAACCGTTCGCCGAACTCGGCCTCGGCTACCCGGAACTCGCCATGTTCCGGCAGCGCCTGGAGGCCGAGCTGGGCTACGAGATGCCGCCCCACCTCGTCGACGGCGAGACGACGCTCACCTCGCTCACCCGGCGCCTCTCCGAGCCCGGCGGCCGCCCGGGCGGACCCGCGCTCGACGCCGACGCGCTGGCCTTCACCCTCCAGCAGGGACGCGACGCCATGGACCAGCGGTTGGCCGTGCTCGCCTCCGGCCCCGCCCAGCTCGCCGAGCGCCTCCGCGCCCACCTCGACGGCGCTCCGGCACCCGGCGTCCACCACGGGCGGCGGGACCGCTCGGCACCGCACCCCACGCCGGACGAACTCGGCGCCGCCGTCGCACGACGCGACCTGGAAGCGCTCGCCCGCGCCTGGGTCGGCGGCGCCGACGTCGATTTCGGGCCGCTGTACGACGGACCGGGGCCGGGACGGATATCGCTCCCCGGCTACCCCTTCGAGCGCACCCGCTGCTGGATCGCCCCCCGCCCGGGACTCCGCGGCGGTGCGCCCGACGCACGGGACGGGCTGCTCGGGCCGGGAGCCGAACTCCCGGACGGCGGGCGCCTCTTCACCGCCGTACTCGACATGTCCGAGCACCGTTGGGCGGCCGGGCACGAGGTCGCCGGCACGGTGCTGCTGCCCGGCACCGCCTTCGTCGGACTGCTCGCGCAGGCCGGCGCGCGGCTCGGCTGCCCCCGCGTGGCCGAGCTGACGCTCGCGGCCCCGCTGCCGCTCCCCGCGGAGGGGAACGTCCGGCTGAGTATCACGGTCGCACCACCGGACGCCGCGGGCCGGCGCCCGGCCACCGTCCACGCGCGGCGGGGCGAGGAGGCCGACGGCGGGCCCTCCGCGCACCACGCCTCGGCGGAGCTCGCAGAGGACGTCGCCGACGAGCCTGCCGCCACCGCCCCATGGCCGCCCGGGACGGCGGAGCGCGTCGAAGTGGACGGCCTGTACGGGCGGTTGGCGGCGGCCGGGATGGCGTACGGGCACGCGTTCCGCGGGGTGCGCGCCGTGTGGCGGGACGGTGCGGAGCTCTGCGCCGAGGTCGAGCTGCCCGAGGGCGCCGCCGAGGCCCCCGGCTTCGGGCTCCACCCGGCGCTGCTGGACGCCGCGTTGCACCCGGTGGCTCTCGGCGGATTCCTCACGGAGCCCGGCAGCGCGTACCTCCCCTTCGCCTGGAGCGGCGTCAGCCTCCGGGACGGCGCCTTCGACGGCGGCCCGGTCCGGGTCCGGATGCGGGCGGTCGGTCGGGACACCGTCTCGCTGCGGCTCACCGACGGCGCGGGCACGCCCGTCGCGTCCGTCGACTCCCTCGCCCTGCGCCCGGCGCCCGCGGCAGGGGAGACGGCGCCCGACGGGCTCTACCGGCTCGACTGGACCGAGTGCCCGGCAGCCGCC
>NZ_AJTQ01000305.1 GCF_000262345.1 Streptomyces xiaopingdaonensis
GCGGACGGCCGGATCGCGCTGCTCGGCCCCGACGTCCTCGGCCTCGCCGCCGAACTCGGCGCGGTGGACGGCCCGTACGCCGACCTTCCGCAGCCGGACGGCGGGACGGTCCTCGCCCAGCTCCTCCCCGACGACGGGCGCTCGGCCGTCCACCGGGCCCTGGAACTGGTGCGGGCATGGGTGGCGGAGAGCCGGCCCGACTCGGCCCGCCTGGTGCTCGTCACACGCGGCGCCGTCGCCGCCGGGGCCGGGGCCGACCCGGATCAGGCCGCGGTGTGGGGCCTGGTGCGCTCCGTGCAGGCCGAACACCCCGGCCGGTTCGTGCTCGTCGACGTCGACGGAGCGCCCGAGTCCCTGCCGGCCCTCGCCGAAGCGCTCTCGCACACGGACGAACCGCAGCTCGCGCTCGTGCGGGGCGGCGTGCGGGTGCCGCGGATGGCACCGGCCGCACCGACCGCAGGGGCGGGCGCTTTCCGGTGGCCGACGGCCGGCACCGTGTTGATCACCGGCGCCTCGGGCGCGCTGGGACGGCTCGTCGCCCGCCACCTCGTCGCCGAACACGGCGTCCGGCGGCTGCTGTTGACGAGCAGGCGCGGGCTGTCGGCGCCGGGAGCCGCCGAGTGGGAGGCGGAGCTGACCGCGCTCGGCGCCCGGGTCACCACCGCGTCCTGCGACGTCTCCGACCGGGCGGCGCTCGCCGCCCTGCTCGCGCAGGTGCCCGACGCGCATCCGCTCGCCGCGGTGGTCCACGCGGCCGGGGTGCTCGACGACGGACTCGTGGGCGACCTGACGCCCGAGCGCCTCGACGCGGTACTCCGCCCGAAGGCCGACGCCGCCCGCCACCTGCACGAACTCACCCGGGACGCGCGGCTCGACGCCTTCGTGCTCTTCTCGTCGGCCGCCGGCGTGCTCGGCGGCCCGGGGCAGGCCAACTACGCGGCGGCCAACGCCTTCTTGGACGGTCTGGCACACCACCGCAGGGCCCTCGGCCTGCCGGCCACCGCGCTCGCCTGGGGCCGTTGGCGAGGCACCGAGGAGGCCGCCGGGATGGGCGGCGGGCTGGACGCGGCGGGCAGCAGCCGCATGGAGCGGGCGGGCATCCTGCCGCTCTCGCCCGACCACGGCTTGCGCCTGCTCGACCTGGCGGTCGGCGCACCCGAGCCCGACCCGATACCGCTCCTCCTCGACACCGCCGCGCTCGCCCGCTCCTCCTCGGGCGCGGCTTCGCTACCGCCCCCGCTGCGGAGCCTGGTGCGCCGGCCGCGCCGCCCGGCCGAGCCGGCGGCGGACGGGCTGCGAGACCGACTCGCGTCGCTGCCCGCGGCCGAGCGGGACGCCGCCGTCCTGCTGGCGGTGCGCGACGAGGCCGCCGGCGTGCTCGGCTACCCGGGGCCCGGCGCCGTCGAACCGGACCGGCCGTTCGCCGAGTTGGGCTTCGACTCGCTGAGCGCCGTCGAGTTCCGCAACCGCATGGCGACCGCGACCGGGCTGCGGCTCCCCTCCACCCTCACCTTCGACCATCCGACTCCGGGAGAGCTCGCCACCTATCTGCGGGGCGAGTTGGCCGAGGACACGGAAACGGACGTCCTCGCCCTCGTGGACCGACTCACCGAACTCGCCGGAACCGTGGGCGACTCGGCGGAGCGGACCAGAGCCGCCCGACGGCTGCGGAACGCCGCGGAGTTGCTCGCCTCGCCCGCGGCCTCCCCGTCCGCCGGCGGGCCCGCAGCCGAGCTGGACCGGTTCGACGCGCAGAGCGACGACGAGTTCTTCGCCTACCTCGACGGCCAGTTGGGCGACGCCTAGGGCAGGCCCCGACCCGCCTCCCGCACGGCACAGACCGAAGGAGCCGACCGCACGATGCCCGAGGAGCGACGAGAACCCATGCACACCGAGGACAGGCTCCGCGACTACCTCAAGCGGGTCACCGCCGAACTGCAGCGCACCCGCGGCGAACTCGCGCACGCCGAGGACCGGTTGCGGGAGCCGATCGCCATCGTGGGCATGGGATGCCGCTACCCGGGCGGCGCCGCCTCGCCCGAGGAGCTGTGGGAGCTGGTCTCCACGGGGACCGACGCCGTCTCCGGCTTCCCCCTCGACCGGGGCTGGGACCTGGAGCACCTCTACCACCCCGACCCCGACCACCCGGGGACCGCCACCACCCAGGAGGGCGGATTCCTCCACGAGGCCGCCTGGTTCGACGCCGACTTCTGGTCGATCTCCCCGCGCGAGGCCGTGGCCGCCGACCCGCAGCAGCGGCTCTTCCTGGAAACGGCCTGGGAGGCCGTCGAGCGCGCCGGCATCGACCCGCGCGCGCTGCGCGGCAGCCGTACCGGCGTCTTCGTCGGGACGATGTACCACGACTACGCGGGCAGTTCGGCCGCCGGAAGCGTGGTGGCCGGCCGGATCGCGTACCAACTCGGCCTGGAGGGGCCCGCGCTCGCGGTGGACACCGCGTGCTCCTCCTCGCTCGTGGGGTTGCATCTGGCGGTGCACGCGCTGCGGAGGGGCGAGTGTTCGCTCGCCCTCGCCGGCGGTGCCACGGTCATGGCGACGCCCGAGACGTTCGTCGCGTTCAGCCGCCAACGGGGGCTGGCACCCGACGGCCGGTGCAAGTCCTTCGCCGAGGCGGCCGACGGCACCGGGTGGGCCGAGGGCGTCGGCGCCCTCGTCGTGGAGCGGCTCAGCGACGCGCGGCGCAACGGGCACCGCGTGCTCGCCGTGGTGCGAGGCAGCGCGGTCAACCAGGACGGCGCGAGCAACGGGCTCACCGCACCGAGCGGCCCGGCCCAGCAGCGCGTCATCGACGAGGCGCTCCGCGACGCCGGCCTCACCCCTCGGCAGGTCGACGCGGTGGAGGCGCACGGCACCGGCACCCGGCTCGGCGACCCCGTCGAGGCCCAGGCCCTCCTGGCGGCGTACGGCTCGCACCGCACGCCGGAGAACCCGCTCCGACTGGGTTCGATCAAGTCGAACTTCGGCCACAGCCAGGCGGCGGCCGGAGTCGCCGGCATCATCAAGATGGTCATGGCGATGCGGCACGAGACCCTTCCCGCGACCCTCCACGTGGACCGGCCCACCCCGCACGTGGACTGGCAGGGGAGCGGGGTGCGGTTGCTCACCGGCAACGCCGACTGGACGGCGGGCGAGGAGCCGCGCCGCGCCGCCGTCTCCGCGTTCGGGGTGAGCGGCACCAACGCGCACGTCGTCCTCGAAGAGCCCGGGCCCGCCGACCGCGCCCCGGCCGCGGCCGCGGCCGGCACGCCCCCGCCGGGCGGCGCACTCGCCTGGGTGGTCTCCGGCCGCACCGCGCAGGCGCTGCGCGCCCAGGCCCGCAGGCTCCACGACTGGCTGACCCGGCACCCGGAGCTGCATGCGCTGGATGTCGCCTACTCGCTCGCGACCACGCGCACCGCCTTCGCGCACCGTGCCGTGGCCGTCGGCACCGACCGGGACGAACTGCTCGCGCAGCTCGCCGAGTTGGCAGGGGAGACCCCGGCGGCCGGCACCGCCACCGGATCGACCCCGGGCGGGAGCCGGGCGGCCTTCGTACTCCCCGGCTCCTTCGCCTCCACCGAGGACGCCCGGCTCTGCGCCCGCGGTGCCGGGGAGCTGCTCGATTCGGCCCCCGTGTTCCGGGCGGAGATCGACGCCTGCGACGAGGCACTGTCCGGGCTCGTCGACTGGTCCCTCACCGACGTGCTGCGCGGGCGGCCCTACGCGCCGCGGCCCGAACGCGCCGACGTCGCAGGACCGTTGCTGTGCGCCGTCGGCATCTCCCTCGCCGCGCTGTGGCGTGCGTGCGGTGTGCGGCCCGCTGCCGTCCTCGCCGAGGACGAGCAGGCGGCGCCGGCCGCCGCCTGCGTCGCGGGCGAACTGCCGCGCGGGGAGGCGCTGCGCGCGGCGGCGGAGGAGGAGCGGCTCCCGGGCGGCCGGCTCCGGTACGCGACGCCCGGCACCGTGCTCCCCCTCCTCCAGCAGGACGTCACCGCGCTGCTCGCGCTGGGCCCGGGGGACCGGCTCGCCGCGCGTCTGGACGCCGCTCCCGACCTCCCCGACGGCCTCGTCGTCCGCACCGTGCCGGGCACCGGCAGCGCGCACGCCTTCACCACCGCGCTCGCCGAGGTGTACGTCCGCGGGTGCGCGCCCGACTGGCGGGCGTACTTCGCCGACACCGGCGCGCGCCCGATCGAACTGCCCACGTACGCCTTCCAACGCGAGCCGTACTGGGCGACGCGGGAAGCCCCGGACCAACGGCCCGAGCGGCACGCCGAGTTGCTCGACGCCGCGGTCCCGCTCGCGGAGGGCGGCCTGCTGCACACCGGACGCCTCTCGCTGCGCACCCATCCGTGGCTCGCCGACCACGTGGTGGCGGGGCAGGTGCTCCTGCCGGGGACCGCGTTCGTGGAGTTCGGTCTGCGGGCCGGCGAGGCCGCGGGGTGCGGGACGCTCGACGAGCTGACTCTGGAGGCCCCGCTGCTGCTGCCCGAACACGGCGGCGTGCGCCTCCAGGTGACCGTCGGGCCGCTCGACGAGCACGGCACCCGCACGCTCTCCGTCCACTCGGCGCCGGAGGACGCGTCGAGCCCGCCGGAAGCGGCGCACCAGCGGGCCGCCGGCACGACGTGGACCCGGCACGCCACCGGCGTTCTCGCCTCCGCCGCCGAGCCGTCCGCACCGTGGACCTGGCCGCAGGAGGGCGAGGACCTCGACCCCGCCGAGGTGCACGAGCGGATGGCGCAGGCCGGACTCCGGTACGGGCCCGCGTTCCGCGGCTTGCGCAGAGTGCGGCGGCACGGTGACGCACTCTTCGCCGAGGTGGAGTCGGACCAGCCGGCGGAGGGCTTCCTGATACACCCGGTACTGCTCGACGCGGCGCTCCACCCGCTCGCGCTCGGGCTGCCCGGCCTCACCGGCGACCAGGAGCCCGACGCGCCCCGAGTGCCCTTCTCCTGGCGCGGCGTGACGGTGCACGCCCCCCGGCGGACCGTGCTGCGCGTGCGGTTGACGGCACGCGACGGCGGCGTGCGCGTCGAAGCCCAGGACACCGAGGGCTCGCCCGTCGCCCGGGTCGACTCGCTCGTGCTCCGCCCGCTTCCCGACGCCGGAGCGGGTGGGGGCACGCCGCCGCTCCACCGCGTCGAGTGGACACCGTCCCCGGGGGCGTCCGGCGAAAAACCGACGGAGCGCTGGGCCGTGCTCGGGTCCGACGCCTCCCCCGAGGCCGCCGCCCTCCGCGCGTGCGGCGCGGACGTCGAGACGGCGGCGGACCTCGCCTCGCTCGGCGGGGACCGGCAGGTGGTCGTCGCGCCGTGCCCGCCCTCCGCGGCACCGCTCGCGGACGCCGCCGAATCGGTGCGCTCCGCCACGGGCTGGGCGCTCGACCTCGCCCAGCGGTGGCTCGCCGACGAGCGCTTCACGCAGGCACGCCTCGTCCTGCTCACCACCGGCGCCGCCGGCACCGACGGCACGGCTCCCGACCCCGTGCTCGCGGCGGTACGGGGGCTGATCAGCTCGGCCCACTCGGAGCACCCGGGCCGGTTCTGCCTCGTCGACCTGGAGAGCGCCCCCGAAGCGAAGACTCTCGCCGCGCTCCCCGCGGCCCTCGCCACCGGCGAACCGGAGTTGGCGCTCCGCGCCGGCAGCGTGCTCCGCCCCCGCCTCGTGCGCGCCTTCCCGGACGCGGGCCCCGACGGCCTCGCGGGGCCGGACGGCACGGTCCTCGTCACCGGTGCGACGGGCGGCCTGGGGAGCCTGCTCGCCCAGCACTTGGTGGCCACTCGCGGCGTGCGCCACCTGGTGCTCGTCGGCCGCCGGGGCCGACAGGCGCCCGGCGCGGCCGAGTTGGAGGCCCGGCTGGAGGCGTCCGGCGCCGAGGTCACCTGGGCCGCCTGCGACGTCGCCGACCGCCGCGCGGTACGGGAAGTGCTCGACGCCGTCCCGGACGCGCACCCGTTGACCGCCGTCGTCCATGCCGCCGGAGTCCTCGACGACGGTGCGTTCACCGCCATGACCCCGAAGCGGCTGGACACCGTACTGCGGCCCAAGGCCGACGCCGCCGTGGTCCTCCACGAGGAGACGAAGAACCGCGGCCTCTCCGCCTTCGTGCTCTTCTCCTCGGTCTCCGGGGTGCTCGGCGGTATGGGTCAGGCCAACTACGCGGCGGCCAACGCCTTCCTCGACGCGCTCGCCCGGCGGCGGAGGGCCGAAGGACTGCCCGCCGTCTCCCTCGCCTGGGGCCCGTGGGAGCCGGTCGGCGGCATGGCGGGCGAGCTCGCAGCGGACACGCGGGACAGGATGGCGCAGGCGGGGTTCCCCCCGCTCACCGGACGCGAAGGGCTCAACCTCTTCGACGTGTCCGCGGGGTCGGACGAGCCCGCCCCGCTGCCCGTACGGCTCGACCTCGGCGCACTGCGCGACCAGGCGGCTGCCGGCGGACTGCCGCACCTCCTGCGCGACCTGGCTCCGCCCCCCGCACGGCCGGCGCCCTCCGCCACCGTCGAACAGCCCCTCGCCGAACGCCTCGTCGCCCTGGGCGCGGCCGAGCGGGAAGGAGTGCTGCTCGACACGGTGCGCGCCGCGGCCGCCGAGGTGCTGGGCCACGACTCGGCGGAGGCGGTGGACGCGGACCGCACCTTCCAGGAACTGGGACTCGGCTCGCTCAACTCCACGGAGCTCCGCAACCGGTTGACGGCCGGGACCGGCCTGCGCATGCCGGTTTCCTTCGTCTTCGACCAACGGACACCGACCGAGGTGAGCCGCTCCCTCGCGGCCCTGCTCCCCGAGCCGGAACCGGCACCGCCGGCCGTACCCGGGCCCGGGCCCGCGGACACGGACACGGACGCGGACCGGCGGATCGCGATCGTCGGCATGGCCTGCCGCTTTCCGGGCGGTGTGCGCAGCCCCGACGAGCTGTGGGACCTCCTGGCCTCCGGCGCGGACGCCGGCGCCCGTGCGACTGCCGGTGGGGAAGACGTCGCTGCCCGCCTCGTCGACGACGCCTGCGACCCGGAACTCTTCGGCCTCCCCCCGCAGGAGGCCGAAGCCGCCGACCGGCACCTGCTCGTCCTCCGGCAGCTCGCCTGGGAGGCGCTGGAGGACGGCGGAGTCCTCCCCGCCACCCAACTCGACGCGCCGACCGGCGTCTTCGTCGGCCGGACGCACGAGCGCGGCGGCCTCGGGAGCACGGAGCCGGCCGGCGGCCTGGCCGCGGCCTTCGGATGCGCCGGCCCGGCCGCCACGTTGGACACGGGCGACTCCTCCTCGCTCGTGGCGCTGCACACGGCGGCGCAGTCGCTGCGGCAGGGCGAGTGCTCGCTGGCGCTCGCGGCCGGCATCACGCTCTTCGACGGTGCGGGCGCCGGGCAGGAGCACTCGGCCGAGGGAGCCGGCGTGCTGCTGCTGGAGCGGCTGCCGGACGCCGTACGCGCCGGACGCCCCGTGCTCGGCGTCCTCCTCGGCAGCGCCGTCGGCAGGAGCGAGGCCCAACACCGTGTGCTCGCCCGTGCGTTGGAGCAGGCCGGACTGGCAGGCCCGGAGGTCGACGCGGTCGACACGTGCGGCGGCCGGGAGGAGCCGCGCGCGCTCGGCGAGGTGTACGGCGCGGGCCGTCCCCCGGAACGGCCGCTGCGTATCGGCACGGTCGGGACGAGCATCGGGCACACCTCGGCGGCGGCCGGGGTGGCGGGCGTGATCAAGGCGGTGCTCGCGCTGCGGCATCGCGTACTGCCCCGCTCCGGCGGCGACCGCCAAACGGCGCCGTGGGAAGGCGACTTGCCGGACACGGTGCGTCCCCTCACGGAGGCGGCGCCCTGGCCGAGCACGGGCGCCCCGCGGCGGATCGGCGTCTCGGCGCTCGGCGCAGGTGGCACCCACGCCCACGCCCTCGTCGAACAGGCGCCGCAGGACGGGGCCGACGACGCCGTGCCACCGCCGCGCCCCGTGCCACCGCCCTTGCCCTGCGTGCTCTCGGCGACCTCCCCGCAGGGGCTGCGGGAGCAGGCGCGCAGGCTGCGCCGCCACGCCGAGTCCACCGCCGAAGAGTGGGTCGACCTCGTCGGCGCTCTCGCCACCACGCGCACGGCCTTCGCCCACCGCGCCGCCTTCCCGGTCGGCACGCGTGAGGAACTGCTCGACGGGCTGGGTGCGTTGGCGCTCGGCGAGGAGGCACCCGGCGCGGCCGAGGGGAGCGCCTCCGGCGGCCCCCTCGGCTTCCACTTCACGGCGGAAGGCGGCCCGCCCCTCGTCGGTCGCGGGATGTACCGAGCCCACCGGGTGTACGCCGAGGCACTCGACGGGATCGTGGAGCGCCTCGACGCCCATCTCGCCCGCCCGCTCCGCGAGGTCGTCTGGGAGGAGCCCGCGCTGCTCGCGCGGCCCGAGTTCGGGCGCCCCGCTCTCTTCGCCGTCCAGACGGCGATGTTCCGGCTGCTGGAGGCGTGGGGGCTGCACCCCGATCGGATCTCCGACTCGGCTTCGTCCGCCGTGGCCGCGGCGCACGCGGCGGGAGCGCTCGACCTGGACGGGGCCGTCGCGCTCGTGGCCGCGTGCGGGCGCGCGGCGGCCGGGGGTGGCGAGGAGGAGCTGCGCCGGGTGCTTGCGGGCCTTGAGTACCGGACGCCCCGCATCCCGCTCGTCTCCGCTTCGGGCAGCGACGTCGCGTCGGCGGAACTGGCCTCTCCGGAACACTGGTTGGGACGCGGGGACGAGGCAGCCCGCCCTGCGGCGCCCGGAGAGGTGCTCGAACTCGGGCCCCGCGGCGTCCGGTCGGCCGCGCAGGACGTCCCCTCGGTCGCCGAGGAGGGGAGGCCGGAGGCCCGCGCCCTGGCGGAGGCCCTCGGGCACCTGCATGTGAGCGGTCGCCGGGTGGACTGGAACGCGGTCTTCAGCGGCCTCGCCAACCGGCAGGTGCGGCTGCCCACTTCCGCGTTCCAGCGCCGCAGCTTCCGGCCGGCCGACCCGGGCGCTCCGGCGGGGGAACGCTTCTGGGAGCGCGTGGAGCGCGGAGACGTGGACGGCCTCGTGCGCGACATCGGCCTGCGCGGGGACGAACCGCTGCACGTCGCCCTCCCCGCGCTGGCCGCCTGGCGGCGCGGCCGGACGGAGACCGGCGGGTGGCGCCGGACACCCGGCACGGACCCGGCGGAGCTCACCGGGGTCTGGCTCGTGGTACTCCCGGCCGGTTCCGGGGGAGTTCGGGTCCCGGAGGGCACCGCCTGCGCGGACGAGGTGGGCGACGCGCTGGTGGGCGCCCTGGTGCGGCACGGGGCCGAGGCGGTGCCCTTCACCGTCGGGGCGGGCGAGGACCGGGAGGCCCTCGGCGCCCGCCTCAGCCGCCTGTCGTCGACGGGCCGCCGCCCCTCCGGCGTCCTCACCTGGCTGCCGGGCGCGGCGCCCGAGGCCGTCGACGCGCTCTTCGGCGCCGTCGGCGACGCCGTCCCCGAGGCCGCCGTGTGGGGCGTGACGAGAGGGGCCGTGGCGGTCGGCGAAGTCGCCCGCGCCGAGCCGGGGCAGGAGCAACTGCGGGCTCGGGCCCTGGAGTCGGCGCGGACGGGCGGGACGGTCGACCTCCCGCCCGTACTCGACGCACCGGCCCGCGGCCGGCTCTGCGGCGTACTCGCCGGCGGGCCCGCCGGCACCGAGGCGGCCGTACGCGCGGGCGCGGTGTTCGTCCGCGCTGGTTGAGCCGCTCGGGACGGCGCCGGTGAGCCGGTGCCGTCCCGCTCAACTCCCCAGTGCGAGCAGGCGCGCGCGCACCGAGGTGCGGACCGCTTCCATCTGCCCGGCCGAGAAGCACCGGGCGCTGTAGGGCAGTTCGATGCCGAGCTGCCCGCGCACGGTCAGCACGGAAGCCACCAGCGGGCCGAACCCGGCCTGCGGGAACGAGACGTCGCCGAGCGCGAAGCACCGCACGTCGGTGATCCGCAGCCCGTCCGGGGTCTCGGGCACCGGCACGTTGCCGAGGTTCGTGGTCACCAGGCTGGCGTTGAGCAGCGACGGGTCCCTGAGCACCTGGGCCGCCGCAAGGATCTCCCGTTCCAGGTCGCCCCGGGCGATGGCCTCGCGGAGGTTCTCCGCGAGGCGCCGCCCGAGCGAGACCACGTCTGCGTCCTCCCGCACGTCGAGCACGTCGAAGAAGAGCGAGGCGGCGGGGAAGAGCTCCTCCGGGTGGACGGGCGGAGAGAGGCGCCCCCGCAGATCGACGGGGGACATGCTGCTCATCCGCCGCGTCCCCGCACCGCCCACCGCGTCGCGGACCGCCAGGAGCAGGGCGGCGACGAGCACTCCGTGCACCGACACCCCCGCGGCCTTGCTCGCACCGATCACTCCGGCGGTCTGCTCCCGGTCGAGCCGGACCCTGGCCACCCGCATCGGCAGCTCTTCCTGCGCCGCCGACTCCCCTGCCGCGTACGGCAGATGCACGAGTGGCGCCCCGCGCATCCGCTCCCCGCGGGCGGTGACGTATGCGGCCAGGTCCTCGGGGGTGTGCGCGGGCAGCCGGGCGGAGAGCGCGGCGGGCAGGGCGTCGTCCCCGCCGTCCCCGGGTTGCGGCACGGTGAACGTGCCCTCGACGCAGGCCGTGTAGCCCCGCCACACCGCATCGCAGACGGCGAGGGCGCTCTGCCCGTCGGTGATGGAGTGGTCGATGCTGAGTACGAAGGTGTCCTCGTCCGCGCCCTCGATGAGGACGCCCCGCACCAGGCTGCCGTCGGGCGGCAGCGGTGTGTTGATCTCCTCGCGCAGCGAGCCCGGTACGCCCTTGCGGACCTGGAGCTGCGGCGGCCCCGTCTCCAGCGGCTGGAAGGAGAACGCGTAGGGACCGTCCTGCCGGACCCGGCTGCGCAGCGGGGGGAGCCGTGCCACCACGGCGGCGAACGCCCGCGCCAGCGGCTCCTCCTCGACGTGCCCGCCGACCGAGCACACCACCGTGACCCGGCTCTTGGCGTCCCCGAGGTGCACCATCTCTTCCAGCGCGAGTGCGCGCGTCATCTTCCCCCACCTTCTCCCGGCCGCCCCGGTTCCGGGACGCACACGCTCTGGAGGCAGGCGAGGAGCGTACGCGCCTCCACGTTGACATAGTGGCTGTGCCGCATCAGCCCGAGGAGTTCGGCGACCGGGACCCACCGGTGCCCGGGCGGCTCGTACGGGTCGTCGTCCGCTTCCACGACCAGGTACCGGCTGCGTGCGTGCTGGAACCGTCCGCCCTCCTCGGCGAGGACCGTGTCGAAGAGCAGGCGTTCGCGGGGAGCGTCGAGCACCTTCCCCAGCAGCGGCGGCCCGGCCGCGGCAGGCAGGTGCGCGAAGTTCTCCGGTGTGCACTGCACGGTGGGCCCGATCTCCAGCACGTCGACGTTGCCCGGTTCCACGCGGAGGTTGGCGAGTACGTGTCGCGCACCGTCGACGGACTTGGTGAGGAACGCGGAGACGCCCACGCCGTGCGGCCTGAGCAGCGGCTGGGTCCACTCCGTGACTTCCCGTTCCCCCGCTCGCACACGTACCGCCACGATGCTGAAGAAGGACCCGTTCCGGTGCGCGATGCGGTCCGGCTCCCGCCGCCACTCGGGCAGCCCCGCGAGCGGTACCCGCTCCACCCGGACCCGCTCCCGGCTGCGTGCCTCGGTGAGCCAGCCCAGCAGGTCCCCGCTCGGCTCCGCGCGCGGAACACCGTCGAACGGGAAGGGGAGGCAGGACAGGATGCTGCGGGTGTCCATGTTCACGACGGAGCTGTCGGTGCCGTCCGTCCCGGTGCCCTCGGCGAGCAGCCGGTGGAGCTGCCCCAGCGGCATCCAGCGGAAGCCTTCGCGTACTTCGACGTCCCCCGCGACCTCGACGACCATGTTCCGGTTGCGCTTCCGGAAGAACCAACTGCCCTGCTCGGACTGGCGGACGTCGACGAGGACCCGGCGCGCGTTCCGGTGCAGGAAGTGCTCGACGTAGGGGACGGCGCGGCCTCCGTGGACCCCGCTGTAGTTGCTCAGCGTCGCCTGCACCGTGGGGGAGAGCTGGAGGCCCGGCCGGTTGCCCGGTTCCGTCTTCGCCTGCATCAGGAAGTGCAGCACGCCGTCGAACTCCTTGGCGAGCAGCCCCAGGATGCCGACTTCCGGCTGGTGCAGCAGGGGCTGCGACCACTGCGAAACGGGCCCCTCCGGCCGGTGCACCTCCGCTCCCCGCACCTGGAAGAACCGGCCGCTGTCGTGGACGAGGTCCCCGGTGCCCTCCGTGAAGCTCCAGGAGCGCAGCTCCGCGAACGGGATCCGGTCCACCCGCGACGCGTCCTCCGCGCGGCGCTCCTCCCACCAGCGGCGGAAACCCGCGAACGGCGCGACGGCGGTCTCCTCGGCGACGGCGGAGAGCGCCACCCGCGCGTGCGTCCGCTTCACGCCGGCGTCGCTTCCCGCGCGAGGCGCTGCCGCAGCGGCAACCACCAATCCCTGTGCTCCGCATACCACTTCACGGTCTCCGCGAGCCCGCTCTCGAACCCGGTGCGCGGCGCGTAGCCGAGCTCTTCGGAGATCCGGTCGAAGGCGAGCGAGTAGCGGCGGTCGTGGCCCTTGCGGTCCGGTACCCGCTCCACCATCGTGCCGTCGCGGCCCAGCAGCTCCAGCAGCCGCGCCACCAGCTCCCGGTTGGCGAGCTCGGTGCCGCCCCCTATGTGGTAGACGGCGCCGGCCCGGCCGGCCTCCGCGACGAGGGCGAGGCCGCGGCAGTGGTCGTCCACGTGGAGCCAGTCGCGCACATTGCCGCCGTCGCCGTAGAGCGGCACCTTCCTGCCGTCCAGCAGGTTGGTGACGAAGAGGGGGAGCGCCTTCTCCGGGAACTGGTAGGGGCCGTAGTTGTTGGAGCAGCGGGTGACGCAGACGGCGAGGCCGTGGGTGCGGTGGAAGGCGAGCGCCAGCAGATCGGCGGAGGCTTTCGAGGCGGCGTAGGGCGAGTTGGGGTGGAGCGGCTGGTCCTCGTGCCACGAGCCGTGCTCGATGGAGCCGTACACCTCGTCGGTCGACACCTGGAGGAACCTGCCGACGCCCGCGCGGGCGGCGGCCTCCAGCAGCGTCTGGGTGCCGAGCACGTTGGTGCGCACGAACTCGCCGCCGTCCGCGATGGATCGGTCCACATGGGATTCGGCGGCGCAGTGCACGACCAGGTCGGCACCGCTCAGCACCTCGGAGACGAGCGCCGCGTCGCAGACGTCGCCCGTCACGACGGTGAGCGCCGGATCGTCCGCCACCTGCGCCAGGTTCGCCCGGCAGCCCGCGTAGGTGAACCTGTCGAGGACGACCACCTCAGCGCCTGCGAGCGGCGGATAGGCGCCCGCCAGCAGGCTCCTGACGAAGTGCGAGCCGATGAAACCGGCGCCGCCCGTGACCACTATTCGCATACTTCCCGCCTCACTGACTCTCCCTGGTGGCGATCGAGCGCAGGTACTCGCCGTACTCGGACGCACCGAATTCAACGCCGAGTTCGTAGCAGGCTTCGGCGTCGATGAAGTGCATACGGAAGGCGATCTCCTCCAGGGAGGCGATGCGCACCCCCTGGCGTTCCTCGAGCATCTGCACGTAATGGCCGGCCTGGAGGAGCGAGTCGTGGGTTCCCGTGTCCAGCCAGGCGAAACCGCGGCCGAGGTCGACGAGGCGGGCTCTGCCGCGTTCCACATAAGCCCTGTTGATCTCGGTGATCTCCAGTTCCCCGCGCTCCGAAGGGGAGAGCCGCCGCGCGATGTCCACCACTTCGTTGTCGTAGAAGTAGAGCCCCGTGATGGCCAGGTTCGACCGGGGATGCAGCGGCTTCTCCACGATGTCGAGCAGCTTGCCCTCGGCGTCGACCTCACCGACCCCGTAGCGCTCCGGGTCCTTCACCCAGTAGCCGAAGAGCACGCACCCGTCGACGCTGCTGCTGTGCTGCATGAGCAGCGTCGAGAAACTCGGACCGTGGAAGACGTTGTCGCCGAGTACGAGCGCCACTTCGTCGTCGCCGATGTAGTCGGCCCCGATTCTGAAGGCGTCGCCGATGCCTCTCGCCTCGGGCTGCTCCGCGTATTCGATGTGCATACCGAGGTGGCTTCCGTCGCCGAGAAGAGCCCTGAAGAGGTGCAACTGCCCCGGTTTCACTATCAGTAGGACGTCCCTTATACCGGCGAGCATCAGCACCGACAGCGGGTAGTAGACCATCGGTTTGTTGTAAACCGGAAGAAGCTGCTTCGAGACGGCGTGAGTGAGCGGGCGCAGTCGTGTTCCGTGTCCCCCGGCGAGCACGATTCCCTTCATCGGCTCGAAGCTACAGCCAGGACGAACCGACGGGCAGTGGTAGCCGCCGAATACAGGGGGTGGGTGCCGCTTAGGGGTGCGGTGGACGAGTGGTTAGGGGTTGATGCGCGGGCGCCGAGTCAGTTGACTTCTCGCGAAGGGCACTTCGCCCCGAGGCGTCGACCTGTCGGGCGATTCGCAACCGACGTGGGGAAAACGATGCGCGTTCTGATCGTGGTGTACGCGGAGAAGACGCACTACCTCCATATGGTCTCCATGGGGTGGGCTCTCGCCGCCGCAGGGCACGAGGTCCGCGTCGCCAGTCAGCCCGCGCTCGCCGCGGAGATCACGGCGTCGGGGCTCACGGCCGTGCCCCTCGGTGAGGACCACAGGCTCTTCGAGACCGCCCGCGCCATCGCCGAGGAGAACCCGCAGGCGTTCTCGCAGGGTCCCTCCTTCGGCGGCCTCGCCAAGCCCGAGACCACGTGGGAACGCGAACTCGCGCTCTACCGGGGCCTCGTCCCCTACTACCTGCGAGTGGCCAACAACACGGCCTTCGTCGACGAACTCGTCGACTACGCCCGCTTCTGGCGCCCCGACCTGGTCCTCTGGGAGCAGATGAGCCACAGCGGCGCGGTGGCGGCCCGCGCCTCGGGCGCCGCGCACGCGCGGCTCCTGTGGGGCCCCGACTTCCTCGGGCGGTCGCGGGAGACCTTCCGCGAGCTGCTCGCCGACCAGCCGGCCGAGCGGAGAGCCGACCCGCTCGGCGAGTGGGTCGCCGAGATGCTCGAGCGGCACGGCCTGGAGTTCGAAGAGGAGGCCGTCACCGGGCAGTTCACCATCGACCCCTCGCCGCCGAGCGCACGCCTCCCGCTCGATCTGCACACCGTGCCGGTGCGGTACGCGCCCTACCACGGCGCCGCCACGGTGCCCGAGTGGCTGCGCGAGCCGCCGGCCAGGCCCAGGGTCTGCGTCACCATGGGCCTCTCCCGCCGTCGGTACACCGGGCACGACGGTTTCCCCCTCACCGACCTGGACGCCTTCGCCGACCTCGAAGCGGAGATCGTCACGACCCTCGTACCCGCGCCGGGCGAGGAGTTCCCCGCCGTTCCCGCCAACACCCGGATCGTGGACTTCGTCCCCATGCACGTGCTGCTGCCGAGCTGCGACGCCGTCGTCCACTACGGCGGCAGCGGTACGTGGATGACGGCGATGCTCCACGGCGTGCCCCAACTGCTCATCCCGCAGTCGGGCGACACCCTCCTCAAGGCCGAGCACCTCGAGCGCCAGGGCATCGGGTTGGCGGTCCCGGACGCGGAGGCCACGGGTCCCGCGCTCCGCGAGGCGCTGGGCCGGCTCCTGTACGAGGGGTCGTTCCGCGAGGCCGCCGCGCGGCAGCGCGCCGAGGTCCTCTCGGTCCCGTCGCCGGGGGAGTTGGTGCCGACGCTGGAGAAACTCACCGCCGAGTACCGGCCCGCCGGATAGCGGCCCGGGCCGCGACGGGGCCGCCACGCAGACCAGTTCGACCACGGAGATCGCATGGACACCGACATCTGGCGCCTCGGCGCCGCGACGCTGGCGGAGGCCGTCGCCACCGGGCAAGTGACGGCACGCGAGGTGCTCGACGCCCACTTGGAGCGGATCGCCGCGGTGAACCCCGGGGTGAACGCCGTGACCACGGTCATGGCCGAGCGGGCGGGAGCAGCGGCGAAGGCCGTCGACGAGCGCCGGGCGGCAGGCGAGCCGCTGGGCCCGCTCGCCGGGGTGCCGTTCACGGTCAAGGACAACATCCACGTCGAGGCGATGGCGACGACGCAGGGGATGCCCGCGCTCAGCGCCCTCGTCGCGGCCGAGGACGGCCCGGACGTGCGGCGGCTGTGCGCCGCGGGAGCCCTTCCCGTCGGCCGCACCAACATGCCCGACATGGGAATGCGCGGCATGCACACCCGCAGCAGCACGCAGGGCGACACGGTCAACCCGTGGGACCGCACGAGGACGCCGGGCGGCACCAGCGGGGGCGACGCCGTCGCCGTCGCGTCCGGCATGGCGCCGCTGGCGCTCGCCAACGACTGGGAGGGCTCGATCCGGGTGCCCGCCGTCTTCGCCGGTATCACCGGGCTGCGCCCGAGCCAGGGCAGGTACGCCTCGGACAACCGCCTCATGGACCGCGAACCCACCCTCGCCACCCAACTGTTCCCCGTCGACGGGCCGATGGCGCGCTCGGTCGCCGATCTGGAGGTCCTGCACGGCCTGCTCTGCGGCGCCGACCCCCGCGATCCGCGCGCGGTCCCCGCCCCCGTACGCGGTCCCGCGCCACCCGGGCCGCTGCGGGTCGGGGTGGTGGCGGACCCCGGCGGCCTCGGTGTCGACCCGCGGGTGCGGGCGGCCGTCGAGGCGGCGGCCGGTGCGCTCCAGGACGCCGGGTACCGCGTCGAGGAGGTCGAGGTCCCGAAGCTCGAGGAAGCCGTGCGGGCCTACGCGCGGCTGATGATGACCGAGTACAGCCTCGGTTGGGAGGCGCTCCGCCCGCTGATGCCCGAGGACGGGCGGCGCTTCCTGGAGCTGTCCATGGAGCGCAATCCCCCCGTGGACCTGGCCGAGTACGTCCGGCTCACCGGCGAGCGGAGCGGAGTGCAGCGGGCCTGGGCCGAACTCCTCGACGGCTGCCCGCTGTTGCTCGGCCCCGTCTCCACCGCGCAGCCCGGTGAGCCCGGCGCGGAGTCGCGCGACGCGGAGAGCCTTGAGGAGGCGATGACGGCGCTCCGGCTGTGCTCGGTCTCCACCTTCGCCGGCCTGCCCGCCGTCGCCGTACCGACCGGTGTCGCCGACGGGCTGCCGCAGGGCGTGCAGCTCATCTCCCGGCCGTTCCGCGAGGACCTGTGCCTCGACGCGGCAGCCGCGGTCGAGGAGCGGCTCGGCACCTGCACGCCCATCGATCCGCGGCAGTGATCCGCGGCGCAACGCAAGGAGGGCACGTGGAATCCACGCTGATCCGTCTGAGTCCGCACTCTTCCGCGGACGAGGTCTCCGAAGTGCTGGAGCGGGACGGCGGTCTGATCGTCGAGGACCTGGTGGACGAGGAGACGCTGCGCGGGCTCTGGAACGACCTCGGTCCGGCGCTGGAGGACTGGCAGTACGGCGCCGACGACTTCTCCGGACACCGGACCAAACGCCTCTCGTCGCTCTTCGCCCGCACCGAGCACGTCGCGAAGGTCGTCCTCGCGCCGCAGTTCCTCGGTGCGGCCCGCAAGCTCATCGAGCGGCCCGTGCCGGTGTGGATGGGCGGCAAGCGCGTCGAACTGGCGCCGAACGTCCAGATCAGCGCCACCCAGGTGATCCAGATCTGGCCGGGGGAGGGCGCCCAGTGGCTGCACCGCGACGACATGTCGCACCTGCGCACCTATCCCTCGCGCATCAGCAGGGTCCAACTGATGCTCGCCATGAGCGACTTCACCGCCGAGAACGGGGGCACGCTCGTTGTCCCCGGCAGCCACACGCTGGGGGACGAGCAACCGCCTGCCAAGGACCGGGCGGTGCCCGTCGAGATGAAGGCGGGGTCCTGCCTGCTGTGGCTGGGCGGTACGTACCACGGCGGCGGCCCGAACGAGTCCGGGGCGCCGCGCACCGGGCTGACCGTCTCCCTGATCGCCGGCAACATGCGGCAGGAGGAGAACCAGTACCTCGCCGTACCGAGGGAGAAGGTCAAGGAGTTCCCCGAGGAGCTCCAGCGGCTGCTCGGCTACGACACCTGCCCGCCCTTCCTCGGCTGGTACGAGTCCTCCGACCCGCACCTGCTCCTGCAACAGGACGCCCGGACGGACGGGGCCGGGCAATGACCGGGGCGCTGCCGATCCCCGGGGCCCAGCCGCGCCGCTGCCCCTTCGACCCGCCGGACGACTACCGGCGCGCCCAGCAGGAGGGCGGGCCCGTCATGGTCACCATGCAACAGGGCCGCGAGGGCCGGCTGTTGACCCGCTACCAGGAGGTGCGCAAGGCGCTGAAGGACGGCAGGTTCAGCTCCTCGCTGCACGTCCTGCCGCCGGTCATCGAGGGGCGGAGCCCCAGGGGTTGGATCTTCGGGATGGACCCGCCCGAGCACACCAGGTACCGCAGGCTGCTCGCCGAAATGTTTTCCGAGCGCCGCATGCGGCGGTTCGAGCCCAGGCTGGTGCGGATCGTCACCGGACGCCTTGAGGAGCTCAAGGAGCAAGGCGCTCCCGCCGACCTGATGAACCGCTACGCCTGGCCGATCTCGTCGAGGGTCTCCTGCGACCTGCTCGGTACCACCCTCGACGACCAGGAGGAGTTCGAGCGCCGGGTGGGCAGGCTCGTCGCGCCCGACGTCACGCCCGAGGCGTTCGTCGCCACCTACCAGTCGATGTGGTACGGCATGCGCGAGCTGGTGCGGGCGAAGCGGAGCGAGCCGGGGGACGACGTGCTCACCGAGCTCCTCGGCGCCGAGGACGCGCAGGGCCCGCTCAGCGACGAGGAGGCCGCCTCGATCGGCCTCCAACTCCGCATCGCCGGCAAGGACCTGGTCGCCCACGCCATCGGACTCGGCATCTTCGCCCTGCTGCGCCACCCCGACCAGCTCGCGCTGGTGCGCGACGCCCCCGACCGTCTCGACAAAGCCGTCGACGAGCTGCTGCGCTACCTGCCGATCAACAACATGGGGTCGGTGCGCAAGGCCGCCGCCGAGGTCGAGGCCGGCGAACAGGAATTCGCCCAGGGCGAGTTGGTCGTCGCCGCCCTCACGGCCGCCAACCGCGACGAGCGGGTCTTCGCCGACCCCGACCGGCTCGACCTCACCCGGCCCAACGCGAGGCAGCACGTCGCCTTCGGGCACGGTGCCCACCGGTGCCTGGGGCAGCACCAGGCCCGGTTGATGATCACCGTCGCACTCCGCGAACTCCTGCGCGCCCTCCCCGGGATGGAACTCGCCGTACCGGCCGACGAGGTGCCGCTCTACGAGGACACGGCGTTCTACGGCGTCGCCGAACTCCCCGTGACCTGGTGAGCAGGGAGGACGAGTGGTCTTCAGCGAACTGTCCGTGCCCGGCGCCTACCTGATCACCCCGAAGGTCCACCGCGACGAGCGGGGCAGCTTCGTCGCCCCGTACACCGCGGCCGCCTTCGCCGAGGCGACCGGCCGCGAACTTCCGCTGGGCCAGGGTCACTTCAGCACCTCGCGGTGTGGAACGATCCGCGGCATCCACTACGCGGACGTGCCGTCGGGGCAGGCGAAGCTCGTGTGCTGCCCCGGCGGGGCGATCAGGGACTTCGTCGTGGACCTGCGGCTCGGTTCGCCCACCTTCGGGCAGTGGGACAGCGTCCGGCTCGACGCCGCCTCGGGGAAGGCGGTCTACCTGGAGGAGGGGCTCGGGCACGCCTTCGTCGCGCTCGCCGACGGCACGGTCACCGCCTACCTCAACTCGACGGAGTACAACCCGCGAGTGGAGCACGAGGTGGACCCCTTCGACACCGCGCTCGGCCTCGACTGGCCGGCCGATCTCCCCCCTCTCGTGTCGCGACGCGACCGCGACGCACCGTCGTTGGCCGAGGCGCGGCGCGCCGGACTGCTGCCGACGTACCGTGCCTGCCTCGCGCTTCCGTGGCGGCGCCGGTGAGCCGCCGTGCCGGCTCCGTGGTGGTGCTCGGCGGAGCCGGGTTCCTCGGGCGGCGCATCTGTGCGGCCCTCAACGGGAGCGGCCACCGGGTCACGGCGGTGACCAGGGGCCCGGCCCGGCCGGTCCACGGGGCGCGGACCGTCGTACTCGACGTGCTCACCGGGCCCATGGACGAGCTGGCGAGCGTGGTCGGCGCGGCCGACGCCGTGATCAACGCGGCGGGGGACACCTGGGAGGGCACCACCGCCGCGATGACGGCGTCGCACGTCCCCCTGGTCGAGCGCCTGATCGAGGCGATGGCCCCGGCACCCGGGACGCCGCGGCTGGTGCAGCTCGGCTCGGTGCACGAGTACGGCCGCGCCCCCTTCGGAACGGTGATCGGCGAGGACCACCCGACCGTCCCGACCACCGCGTACGGAAGGACGAAGCTCGCCGGCGCGCGGATGATCCTCGACGCGACGGCGCAGGGCCGGATCGACGGCTGCGTGCTGCGCCTCGCCAACGTCTGCGGCCCCGGCGCCCCTCGCCGCAGCTTCCTCGGCGGCCTCGCGGAGCGCCTGCGGGACACGGCGCCGACCGGCGCACCGCTCAGCCTTCAAGTGGCCGCAGAAGGGCGGGACTTCGTCGACGTCGACGACGTGGCCTCGGCGGTCGTGCGGTCCCTCACCGCTCCGGTGTCGGGCCGGGTCGTCAACATCGGGGGCGGGTCCGCGATCGGCATGCGCGAGTTGGCCCGGCTCCTCATCACCGCCGCGGGGTTCCCCTCCGAGCTGGTCGAAGAGGAGTGCTTCCTCTCGGCGGGCGGCTCGACGAGGCTCGACATCCGGCTGGCCGGGGAGCTGCTGGGCTGGACCCCCGGGACGGCGCTCTCCGATTCGGTGCGCCGCCAATGGGAGACGTACGCGCAAGGATGACCGCCGACGAAGGAGAGCGATGGAGTACACCCACCTCGGCCGCACGGCCCTGAAGGTCAGCGACCTCTGCCTCGGCACCCTGAACCTCGGGGTACGCGCGAGCGACGAGGAGAGCTTCGCCATCCTCGACACCGCCCTCGACCGGGGCGTCAACTTCCTCGACACCGCCAACCAGTACGGCTGGCAGAAACACAAGGGCTACACCGAGGAGTTCCTCGGGAGCTGGTTCGCGCAGGGCGGCGGCAGACGGGAGCGCATCGTGCTGGGCACCAAGGCCGGCAAGCCGATGAGCGACCGGCCCAACGACACCGGCCTGTCGGCGCGGCACCTGATCGCCTCCTGCGAGGAGTCGCTGCGCCGGCTGCGGACGGACTGGATCGACCTTTTCCAGATGCACCACGTCGACCACCACGCCCCGTGGGACGAGGTGTGGCAGGCGATGGAGACCCTCACGCAGCAGGGGAAGGTGCGGTACGTCGGCTCTTCGAACTTCGCCGGCTGGCACATCGCCGAGGCCCAGGAGGCGGCGTACCGCCGGCACTTCCTCGGCATCGTCTCCGAGCAGAGCGTGTACAACCTGGCCACCCGGTACGTCGAACTCGAAGTGATTCCCGCCTGCCGCAGGTACGGCGTGGCGGTGCTGCCGTGGTCGCCCCTGCACGGGGGACTCCTCAGCGGCGTGCTGCGGAAGACGGCCGAGGGCACGGCGGCGAAGGGCGCACAGGGGCGGGCGGCGGAGGCGCTGAGGACACGGCGTGAGGCCGTCGCCGCGTACGAGGAGCTCTGCGCGGAGTTCGGCGCCGACCCGGCGGAGGTCGGCCTCGCCTGGGTGCGGTCGCGCCCCGGCGTGACGGCGCCCGTCATCGGTCCGCGCTCCCTCGCCCAGCTCGAAAGCGCCCTGGCCAGCCGCGAGTTGGAGCTTCCACCGGAGGTGCTGGAGCGGCTCGACGCGCTCTTCCCGCCGC
>NZ_AJTQ01000306.1 GCF_000262345.1 Streptomyces xiaopingdaonensis
CGGCGGTCCTGGGCCGGAGGCGTGGGCCAGGTGAGTCCGCTCGGGGCAGGGAGCGGCGGAGCCCTCCGCGGCCGCCGTCGAGCGTCTTCCGCCGGCGGCCGCGGCCTCGTCAGTCCTCGCCCCACTCCATGTAGATGAGGGGCGACTCACGGTGCGGCAGTTGCCGCAGCCTCGTCCTGCCGAGCTCGGTGAAGTCGTTCAACGCCTTGGTCTCGCCCGGCCACTTGGGGTGCGCCAGTTCGTCGAAGGCGAGGATCGAGCCCTTCGTGAGGTGGGGCCGCACGGCGTCGAGGAGTTCTCTCGTCGGTTCGTAGAGGTCGAGGTCGAAGTAGGCGAGCGCGATGACGGTCTCGGGGTTCTCCGCCAGGTACGCGGGGACCGTCTCGCGCACGTCCCCCTGGACCACGAAGCTGCGCCGCGTGTGGCCGTACGGCTCGTTCGCCTCGTGGGCCTCGAGTACCTCGCGCAGGTGGTCGACCTCCTCCTCGGGGACGGCGAACCTGCCGGGAGTCGCGCTCGCCGTCGCCCGGTCGATCTGGGCGACGTCGGGGAAGCCGGTGAAGGTGTCGAATCCGACCACCCGGCGCAGCGAGTTGTAGGGCTCGTAGATGCTGCGCAGGGCGGTGAGGGCGGCGAGGTGCCGCCCGTGCAGCACGCCGAACTCCATGATCACGCCCGGGACTTCCAGCACCTTCCGGTAGAGCGCGTCCATGGCGAGGAGGTCGGCGAGCTGGGGGCGGCGCAGGTAGACGGGGAGGTTGTCGATCAGGTACTCGGGCGGGATCGGCGTCTCGGCCAGGAGTTTGGTCAGGCGCAGGCGCGAGTCGCGTTCGCCTTCCGACTCGTGCGGCACGGTCTTCGGGTCCCGGTAGACGCTGTCGGTCATCTGGCTCTCGCTCCTCGGACTCTGCTGCCAATCGGACGGTGCTGGTGTCGCGTCGGTCTGCTCTCCCGCGGTGCGCCTCACCGCAGATGCACCGGCAGCCGCTGCATCCCGACGAGGAACCGCGGCGCGAGTTCCTCGGCGGGCGCGGCGAGCCGTACACCGGGGAACCGCTCGAAGAGGCGCGAGAGCGCGATCTCCGCCTGTGCCAGGGCGAGCGAGGAGCCGGGACAGAAGTGCGGCCCGTGGCTGAAACCGAGGTGCTGGTTGGGCGTGCGCTCCAGGTCGAGGGTGCCCGCGGCGGGGAACTGGTCCTCGTCGTGGTTGGCGGTGGCGAGCACCACCAGGACGCCCTCGCCGGCCCCTACGGTCCGCCCCTCGACCTCGACCGGCTCGGTGGCGAACCGTCGGAAGGCATGCTTCACGGGAGTGGCGTGCCGCATCACCTCTGGCAGGGCCGTACGCCACAGGGAGGGCTCCGCCCGCAGCCGCTCGGCGCGTTCGGGCTTCGCGAGCATCAGGCAGGCGCTCTGCGAGATGAACTGCCGTACGGAGTCGTGCCCCGCCTGGATCACCAGCATGGCGAGCGCCAGCAGTTCCCTCTCCGAGATCCGCGTCTCGTCCTCGTCGCGCTTGCGCACCAGCTCGGAGAGGAGGTCGTCCCCCGGCTCCGCCCGCCGCTTGGCGATCAGTTCGGTCAGTACGGCGACGATGCCGCGCAGCGCCGGTCCTGTCTCCTCCGGGGTGGCCGGGTTGGCGCCGCTGAAGGTGCGGGCCGAGGCGAGCCACCTGCGCCTGTCCTCCTCGTCCACGCCGAGGAGTTCGCCGATGACGGAGAGCGGCAACGGGTCGGCGAGCTCCGCGAGCAGGTCGACCTCCCGCTCGGGGTCCAGCCCGTCGAGGAGCCCGCACACCAGGTCGTCGATCCGCGGGCGGAGGGACCGTATGCGCTTCGCCGAGAAGGCGGCGCTCACCAGCGGGCGCACCCGGTCGTGGTCGGGGCCGTCCATCGAGAGCAGCGTCGAGGACATCAGCGGCGCCAAGTCCTCGGGCACGCCCTGGCGCAGCAGTCCGCGCAGGTGCGAGTCGCCCGGTGGGCGGCTGGTGAAGCGCGGGTCGGAGAGCACCTCTCGCGCCGTTTCGTAGCGAGTGACGACGAGGACGGGGGAGCCGTCGAGCGAGCGTCCCGGGCATGCCGCGCGGGGTGCGCTCAGCCACCGGTCGGCGGCCGCGGGGTCGGTGACGAACGCGGGGTCGGAGAGGTCGTACTCGACTCCGTCCGGCTGGGGTCCGCCTGCGCAGGCCGGTTCCGACCGGGCTGTCTCCGTCATGGTGCCGCCTTTCTTCGGTCTTCCGGTTCTCCGATGCCGCCGGCCGGAGCCGGAAGCACCGCGGCGGGTCAGCCGGTGATCCGCGCCGCGCCTTCCATGATTCGGCGGCCGATCTCGGCCGCGTGCCGCTGCTTCCACTCTTCGAGGTCCGTGCCGCGCAGCCACTCGTTGCAGGCGCCCATCGCCGGCCCGCAGAAGACCTGGAAGTCCGCCTCGCGCCCCGGCTCCCCTTCGGCCGCGAGCTGGAGCGCGCGGTCGCAGTACCAGCGGAAGACCAGCGCCATGCGCCGCTTGGGGTCGGACTCCGGCTCCTCCTCGCCCTGCTCCGCCGCCCGCGCCCTGGCCTGTGCGTAGACGGTCTCGAACGACGCCTGGAAGTAGCGCTGTTCGATGTCGGACCGGACGCGGGGCGCGATGCTCTCCCAGTCGTCGTGGGTGCGCCACAGGTCGTAGAGCTTGTTGGCGCGGGCGTGGAAGAGCACGCCCTTCTTCATCACCCGGGCTCGCCCGCCCAGTTCGAAGAGATCGCCGAAGGGGGCGTAGGCGGTGTCCCGTACGTCCAGGTTCTGGAGCATGTCCTTGACCCGGCCGCCGAAGCCGCTCTCCACCGTGCAGGCGTTGACCGAGCCGGTCAGCACGAAGTCGGCGCCGAGGACGAAGGCGGCTGCCGCGGCCTCCGGTGTGCCGATGCCGCCGCCCGCGCCCACCCGCACCGTTCCGGACGCCGGGTTCTCGGCCGCCGCACGCTCGCGCAGCCGCCGCACCGAAGGCAACAGGGCCGGCAGGAGGCCCAGTTCGGTGTAGCCGCCCGAGTCGCCCATGGCGCAGACGTCGTCGGCCATCGGCAGGGACTCGGCGGCTTGCGCCTCCTCGGTGCTGAGCGCGCCCTCTGCGAGGAGGCGTTCGACGATCCGCGGCGGCGCCGGCCTGAGGAACAGCATCGCGGTTTCGGGATGGGTGACCTTGGCGAGCAGCCGTTGCGGGGCGTGCACGCTGCCACCGCGCAGTTCGGCGCCGTGCAGCCGGTAGCGCACCAGCTCCGGGGTGATCTGCACGTAGGCGGAGGTCTCCAGCGCACGCACGCCCTCCCGCAGCGCGGCGTCGACCACCTCCCGTTCGGCCCGGCGGCCGAACGGGCTGTACGTCAGGTTGACGCCGAACGGAGCAGCCGCACCGAGCTGTTGACGCACCTGGCGGATCGCCGAGCCGAGCTGCTGCCCCGTCAGCCCGCTGCTGCCGAGGAAGGAGAGGAACCCGGCGCGCGCCAGCGCGACCACGAACTCGGCCGAGCCCACCTGCTGGTGCAGTCCGCTCGCCGCGTACGCGTACTCCACCCCGTGCGCCTCGCGGAAGGCCGCGGCACCCAGCTCGCGCGCCTCCCGTCTCGCCGCCACTGGTGCGTGCGCGGCGGGTGCGGGAGCGGGCGGCGCCGCGGTCTCCAGCAGCGGGGTGGCCTCCGACTGGATCTTCGCAACGAGCTTGGTGAGAACGCTGCCGGGGCCCAATTCCCTTGCCTCAGGAGCCCCCTGCGCCATGAGGTAGCGGATGCTGTCGGCCCACCGCACCGGGTGGTCTATCTGCCGCCGCAGCTTCTCCCCGACCTCCGCCGCACCGCCGTACGGCCTGGCGTCGACGTTGGCGATCACCGGGATCTTCGGCGCGCTGAAGGCGAACCCGTCGAGGAAGCGGCCGAACTCCTCGGCGGCGCCCGCCATGTAGCGGCTGTGAAAGGGGGCGCTGACGTTGAGCGCCGCGCATCGGGCGCCGTCCTCCGTGAAGAGCGGCAGCGCCCGCTCCACCTCCTCCCGCGGTCCGGCGATCACCGTCTGGGAAGGGGCGTTGATGTTCGCGATGTCGATCGCGTCGAGCCGGTGCTGCCGCAGCAGTTTGCCCACCGCTTCGGCGTCGCGTCCCGAGACCGCCGCCATCGTGCCGCCATCCGCGCGGCCCATCAGCTCGCCGCGCTTGCTCACCAGCCGCAGGCCGGTCTCGAAGTCGAAGACGCCGGCGGCGAAGAGCGCCGCGTACTCGCCGAGGCTGTGGCCGAGCACGTAGTCGGGGAGACGCTCGCCCTCCTGCAACGACGCCAGGTGGGAGAGGACACTGACCACGTAGAGCGCCGGCTGGGTGTACTCGGTCCTGCGGAGCAGCCGCTCGGGGTCGTCGACGCAGAGTTCGCGGACCGAGTATCCGAGGATCGCGTCCGCCTTCGCCGTCAACTCGGGGAACTGGCGGAAGAGTTCCTCTCCCATGCCCTTGATCTGTGATCCCTGGCCGGGAAAGAGGTGCACCCGAAGGGTGTTTTCAGTCATGTGTTCCGCCTTCGGTCGGGACGCGGCTGCCGGTGGCCCGTCGCGACGCTGGTGCTCCAGTACCTTCTCGAACAGGGAGCCGTCCTGCGAGAAGGGCGAGAGCAGCGGCAGAGCGACGGAGGCCGACCCCGCCGGCAGCAGCGGCGTGATCAGGTTCGCCATCGAGCCCGAAGGGCCCAGGTCGAGGTAGCGGTGGCGGTCCTCGCGCAGCAGCCCGTCGAGCACCGGGCGGACGTCGAAGCGGTGCCGCATCGCCCGCCAGAGGTGCTCGGCGTCGAACCGTGCCACCTCCCCGCCCGTCGTGCAGGAGAGCACCGGGATACGGGGAGGGCGGAAGGTGAGCGTGCCGATCAGCGACGTGAACTCCTCGGCGACGGCGTCGATCGCGCTGGAGTGGAAGGCGAAGGGCACGGGCAGCCGCTGGAACAGGATGCCCTCGCCTGCGAGGTACGCCTCGGCGCGGTCGAGTTCGTCGGCGGTCCCCGCCAGGACGAAGTTGCCCGCCGAGTTGACGGCGGCGAGCTCGCACCGCCGGTGGAGCGCGGGCGCCCGGTCGAAGAGTCCGGGGTCGGCGAGCACCGCCAGCATGCCGCCCGGCGGGCAGTGCTTTTCGAAGATCTCCACCTGGCGCAGGAGGAGCAGCAGGCACTCTTCCGGATCGACGACGCCCGCCACCGCCGCCGCCGCCGTCTCGCCGAGGCTCGCGCCGACCACGGCGTCCGGCTCGACGCCCTGCGCGACGAGTGCGGTCGCCAGGGCGTACTCGGTCATGAAGATGGCCGGTTGGCTGTCGGCGAACCGGTCCATCGGCTCGTCCACGGGTGCGCCGTGCATCCTCTCCACCACCGAGTCGCCGCGCTCCTCGCGGACGACGGCGTCGAGGCCGAGCAGCGTGCGCCGGAAGACCTCGTCGTGCTCGCGGAGCCAGGAGCCCATCCGGTGGTACTGCGAGCCCTGGCCGGCGAAGAGGAAGACGTTGCTGAGCGTCATGAGTCCGGCTTCTCCACCTTCCTGGCGACGAGGTGCCGGTAGCTGTCCGGCAGCGGATGGCCCGAGGGCAGCACCCCGGCCTTCTTCAGCGCCTTCGCCAGCCCGCTGTCCTGGTAGCCGGCGAACTTGGCGCCGAAGAGGGCCCTCCGTGACTGCTGCTGGAGGACGCGCGCGGGCACGGACATGCGCTGCGCGGCGAAGGCGCGGTGGAACAGGCTGCCGGGCGTGAAGCGGCGCCGGATGGCCGCTCTCGTCAGCTCGGAGATGTCCTGCTCGTGGACCCAATCCAGGCCCGGTGTGCGTTCCTTGAGCTGGAGCAGTTGCTCGTGTCTGGCGTGCGTGAAGCTGTCGATGTACGAGAAGTGGCCGCCGGGCTTGAGCACCCGGGTGACCTCGGCGAGGAAGCGGCCGAGATCGGGATAGGTGTGCGAGCTCTCGATGTTGACGACGATGTCGAGTTCGCCGTCCTCGAACGGCAGGTTCTCCGCGTCGCCTTGCAGGTAGCGCAGCCGGTCGCCGCGGGAGAGGCGGCTGTCCGCGCGCTCCACCGCAGCGGAGGAGAGGTCGACGCCGACCATCCGGGCGTCGAAGAGGCGGGAGAGGAAGTTCAGCCCCTCGCCGAGGCCGCAGCCGACCTCCGCCACGGCGAGGCCCTGGTAGTCGTCTCGCGCGAGGGGCAGTTCGCGGAGGGCGAGGTAGTACATCTGCTCGGAGTAGCCGTCGGTGTCGCGTGTACCGAAGCCCGGTATCCGGCCGCGGATCTCCTTCTCCAGCGCGTCGTCGTGGACGCCCCAGTTCCAGATGTCGCCCTTCGCGGCACCCACAGCCGCCATGTCGTAGATCGACCGCGTCGCCCGCTTGAACCGCTCGCCCGACTCGGGGCCCGGACCACCGGCCTCCCGCGCGTGGTTGATCGTGCGAAGCCCTTCAGCGAACTCTCCGAAGACTTTGGGAAGCACCAGTTTTTCCTCTCCTGAACCCGGGCGGAACACGGTCGTGTTCGTACGTCGTCCACGCGTCGCATCCCTCCGGCGGGCGCCTCGGCGGCCTGCGACTCACGCTCCTCGCGCCTCCTTCCTCCGGGCGAAGAGGCCGGGTGCGACCGCCCGTTGGTAGGTCGTCAGCCGGCGCCGCGCGGAGGCGGCTGCCGGCGACGCCCTGCCGAGGGAGCGCAGGGCTTCCCGAGACGCGAGCATGGAGCGCAGCTCCGCCCTGCGGCGCCCGGAGACGAGGACGTGGCCGGTCTGCCCCGCGTGCTCCAGGCACTCCCGGATCGAGTCGTCCAGCACGGGATGGCCGCTGATTTCGAGGAAGACGTCGTGGCCCCCGCGGCGCAGCGATCCCACGGCGGACGCGAAGCGGACGGGCCTGCGCAGATTCCGGAACCAGTAGTCGGCCGTCAACTCGGGCCCCTGGACGCGCTCCAGCGTCACCGTCGAGTACATCGGCACCGCGGCCTGCCGCGGCCGGAGGCCGCCGAGCGCCGCCGACAGGTCGTCGCGCAGCTCCTCGACGAACGGACTGTGCGAGGGCGCGGTGTCCTTGACCTGCTTGCAGTAGATGTCGCGCGCCTCCAGCGACCGCAGGAGCCCGTCCAGAGCCCGACGGTCACCACTGAGCACGGTCGTCGAGGGGCTGTTGTACCCGGCGACGCTCACGGGCCCGTCCGCCTCTTCCGCCTCGCGCGCCGCGGCATCGCCGGGCAGCTCGACGACCGCCATCGTGCCCCGGTCGCCGATCCGCTCCAGCAGCGCGCTGCGCCGGCACTGGATCGTCGCCGCGTCCTCGAGCGGCAGCGCGCCCGCGACGTGCGCAGCCGCCACTTCCCCCATGCTCTGGCCCACCACCGCGTCCGGCTCAACGCCCCACGAGCGCCACACCGCGGCGAGCGCCACCTGCACGGTGAACAACGTGGGTTGCAGCACGTCCGATCTGCGTAGTCGCGGTTCGGCCGAGTCGAGCGCCAACTGCTCGGCGACCGACCAGCCGACCTGAGCCCGGATGACCGCGTCGCACCGCTCCACCGCTTCCCTGAACGCCGGCTCCCTGCGCAGCAGTTCCCTGCCCATGCCGAGCCACTGGTGCCCCTGCCCGGCGAACGCGAAGACGACCTTGTGCCCGGCGGCGCCTTCGGCGCGCGGTGCGCCGGGCGGCTCCAGGCGCACCGAGACGCTCGTACGGTCGGCGCCCGTGGCGTGCACGGAGCACGGGAGGCTCCCCGAGCCCGTCGCTCCGAGCAGCTCGACGATCCTGGCGAGGCCGGCGAGCGGGCCGCCGCTCGCCGGCGGCGAGTCGTACGCGGAGCCGCCGTCGAGGGAGGCGGACGTCCAGGGCAGGACGGCGAGCACGCGGTCGCCGTCCTGGCGCGCATCGCCCAGCCGCTTCAGCGCCACGACCGCGGCCCCCGCGCCCCCGTCCGCCGCACCGCTGCCCGCCACCGCGGCGAGAGCGGCCCGGCACTCGCCGAGCCGTACGCTCTGCCACGCCAGGCGGAGCGGCAGCAGCCCGGGGCAGCGGTCGGCGTCGAGCACGGTGACGGGCCCGCGCCGCGCTTCGCCGAGGGGCGGTGCCGTCCCGCTCGCCGTCGAGCCGAGGCCGAGGAAGAGGCCGCGGCTGTCGGCGGAAGGCCCGCCGGACGGCAGGGCCTCGGCGGCTGCTGCGGCGAGCAGGCGACTGAGGGACGCGTTCTCGCTCGTCATGCCGCCGCTCCGCGCGGCCTGGTGCTCCGGCGGCCGGTACCCGGTACCGATGACGGCCACCGAATCGGGCGGCATGGTCACTTCTCGACACCTTTCCACGAGCGCGCTCGCCCAGGTTGGGCTCTCCCGCCGCACGCTAGTGAGCCGCCGGAACGCCATGACACCCGTGACAACCCCTATATCTGCCGGGCCCCACGCGGAGGCTGGGGGCGGCCGGGCGGGGGAGCAGGGGCGGTGAGGGGGCGGGTGCGCCGGGGCCGCGGCGGAGCGGACGAGGAAACCGGCGTGGTGTAGGGGCCACTCGTGGCCCCTACGTGCTGTCCCGCCGCCGGGGGAGCGAGAGGCCCCGGCTGTCGTCCTGGCGGGCGCGGGTGTGTTAGGACTGGTCCGCGGTCCGACTCCCGAGCACGTGTTCTCCGCCGCTGGCCAGTGCATCTACCTGGTTGGCGTGAGTCAGTTGGCCTGTGGCACACTGTCCAGGTTGCTCGGTTGAGTGCCGATGCTGCACGCCTCCCGCCGGGAGGACCGGAAGCGAGTCCCACGTATTCGTCACCCCTTATCAGAGGTGGAAGTACGGGAATCTTCCGGGAAGTGTGGGAGGGGCTTCCAACCAGGCACCCGGTGGCTTTCTGCCCCCAACTCCCCTGTAGGGAAACCTCGTCGGGGACATCCATGAGAAGGGCGACGACACGCCCGACCGCGTGGGTCGGCAGGGCAGCAAGGCGCAAGGGTTCCAGAGCGTGACGAGAGACAGGACTACGAAGTAGCCATGGCGGGACAGAAGATCCGCATCCGGCTCAAGGCCTACGACCACGAGGTCATCGACAACTCGGCGAAGAAGATCGTCGAGACGGTGACCCGCACTGGTGCGTCGGTCGCGGGCCCGGTGCCGCTGCCCACAGAGAAGAACGTGTACTGCGTCATCAAGTCGCCGCACAAGTACAAGGACGCGCGCGAGCACTTCGAGATGCGTACCCACAAGCGTCTGATCGACATCCTCGACCCGACGCCCAAGACCGTTGACTCGCTGATGCGCCTGGACCTTCCGGCCGGCGTCGACATCGAGATCAAGCTCTGAGGGGCGGGAAGAAGATGGCTAAGCAGATCAAGGGCGTCCTGGGCGAGAAGCTCGGCATGACCCAGGTCTGGGACGAGCAGAACCGCGTCGTCCCCGTGACCGTCGTCAAGGCCGGCCCGAATGTGGTCACCCAGGTCCGCACCGCAGAGGCGGACGGCTACGAGGCCGTCCAGATCGCCTTCGGCGAGATCGACCCGCGCAAGGTGAACAAGCCCCTCAAGGGCCACTTCGCCAAGGCGGACGTCACTCCGCGTCGCCACCTCGTGGAGCTGCGCACCTCCGACGCCGGCGAGTACTCGCTCGGCCAGGAGATCAGCGCCGACACCTTCGAGGCGGGCATCAAGGTCGACGTCACCGGCAAGTCGAAGGGCAAGGGCTTCGCCGGCGGCATGAAGCGGCACGGCTTCCATGGCGGCAAGGCCAGCCACGGTGCGCACCGCATCCACCGCAAGCCGGGCGCCATCGGCGGCTGCGCCACTCCTGGTCGTGTCTTCAAGGGCACGAAGATGGCCGGCCGGATGGGCAACGAGCGGGTCACCACCCAGAACCTGACCGTCCACGCTGTTGACGCGGACAAGGGCCTGCTGCTCATCAAGGGCGCTGTCCCCGGTCCGAACGGCGGCCTCGTCCTGGTCCGTAGCGCGGCCAAGGGGGCCTGAAGGTAACCATGAGCACCGTTGACATTCTTTCGCCGGCAGGCGAGAAGGCCGGGACCGTAGAGCTCCCGGCAGAGATCTTCGACGCGCAGGTCAGCGTTCCGCTGATCCACCAGGTCGTCGTGGGTCAGCTGGCCGCTGCCCGCCAGGGCACGCACAAGGCCAAGACCCGCGGTGAGGTCCGCGGCGGCGGCAAGAAGCCGTACCGCCAGAAGGGCACAGGGCGCGCACGTCAGGGCTCCGTCCGCGCACCGCAGTTCGCCGGCGGTGGCGTGGTGCACGGACCCGTTCCGCGCGACTACTCCCAGCGGACCCCGAAGAAGATGAAGGCAGCCGCGCTCCGCGGCGCCCTCTCCGACCGGGCGCGCAACGACCGTATCCACGTCGTGAACGGCGTGGTCGAGGGCGAGGCCTCCACCAAGGCCGCGCGGACGCTCTTCGGCAAGATCAGCGAGCGCAAGCAGCTCCTGCTCGTCGCCGAGCGCTCCGACGAGGCCGCGTGGCTCTCCGCCCGCAACCTGCCCCAGGTGCACATCCTGGAGCCGGGCCAGCTGAACACGTACGACGTGCTCGTCTCCGACGACGTGGTCTTCACGAAGGCCGCCTTCGACGCCTTCCTGGCGGCGAGGACGCCGGCCGCTTCGCATGGGGCTGAGCTCGAAGGGAGCGACGCCTGATGGCCGCAGGGGCCGACACCCGGACCACCGGTGTGACCAGCAAGACCCTCACGGACCCCCGTGACCTGCTGATCAAGCCGGTCGTCTCGGAGAAGAGCTACGCGCTGCTCGACGAGAACAAGTACACGTTCCTCGTCGACCCGCGCGCCAACAAGACCCAGATCAAGCAGGCCGTCGAGGCGGTCTTCGAGGTCAAGGTCACCGGGGTCAACACGATCAACCGGCAGGGCAAGCGCAAGCGCACCCGCACCGGTTACGGCAAGCGCGCGGACACCAAGCGCGCCATCGTGACCCTCGCCGAGGGCGACCGTATCGACATCTTCGGCGGCCCGACCTCCTGAGGGAGGTCTGGTCGTCCGATATCGGACGAGGACTGAGAAATGGGTATCCGCAAGTACAAGCCGACGACTCCTGGGCGTCGTGGCGCCAGCGTCGCCGACTTCGTCGAGGTCACGCGGTCCACGCCGGAGAAGTCGCTGGTCCGCCCGCTGCACAACAAGGGCGGCCGTAACAACGCCGGTCGTGTGACCGTTCGCCACCAGGGCGGTGGCCACAAGCGCGCCTACCGAGTGATCGACTTCCGTCGTCACGACAAGGACGGCGTGCCCGCGAAGGTCGCGCACATCGAGTACGACCCCAACCGCACCGCGCGCATCGCGCTGCTGCACTACGCCGACGGCGAGAAGCGCTACATCCTGGCGCCCGCCGGCCTGAAGCAGGGCGCGCGTGTGGAGAACGGGCCGAACGCCGACATCAAGTTCGGGAACAACCTCCCGCTGCGGCACATCCCCGTCGGCACCGTGATCCACGCCGTGGAGCTCCAGCCCGGCGGCGGCGCCAAGTTCGCCCGCTCCGCCGGTGCTTCGGTGCAGTTGCTGGCGAAGGAGGGCCGCATGGCCCACCTCCGTATGCCGTCCGGCGAGATCCGGCTGGTCGACGTCCGCTGCCGCGCCACCGTCGGCGAGGTCGGCAACTCCGAGCAGTCGAACATCAACTGGGGCAAGGCGGGCCGCATGCGCTGGAAGGGCGTCCGCCCGACCGTGCGCGGTGTCGTGATGAACCCGATCGACCACCCGCACGGTGGTGGTGAGGGCCGCACCTCCGGTGGCCGGCACCCGGTGTCGCCGTGGGGCCAGAAGGAGGGGCGTACCCGCTCCCCGAAGAAGGCCAGCAACAAGTACATCGTCCGCCGCCGCAAGACGAACAAGAAGCGCTAGGAGGCGGGGTTTTCGATGCCGCGCAGTCTCAAGAAGGGGCCCTTCGTCGACGGCCACCTCATCAAGAAGGTGGACACCCAGAACGACGCGGGCACCAAGAACGTCATCAAGACCTGGTCTCGCCGCTCGATGATCGTCCCGGCCATGCTGGGCCACACGATCGCGGTGCACGACGGCCGCAAGCACGTCCCGGTGTTCGTCACCGAGTCGATGGTCGGCCACAAGCTCGGCGAGTTCGCGCCGACCCGCACCTTCCGCGGCCACGTCAAGGACGACCGCAAGTCGCGGCGTCGCTGACCGGCGGG